>CALUSZ010000035.1 GCA_944323495.1 Candidatus Gastranaerophilales bacterium | reverse complement strand
ATCCGAAATCTGCAGTTTATGAAATCCAGAATTTACCGGACGCTATAGAAAAATTAACACAGACAAATTTAAGAAACCTTGTTGGTCAGCTTGATTTGGACGAAAGCTTGGTTTCAAGGGATAAGATTAATCACGAATTGAGAGCTATATTAGATGAAGCTACCAATAAATGGGGAGTAAAGGTTAACCGCGTAGAGCTTCAGGATATTATACCGCCAAGTGATATTCAGTCTGCTATGGAAAAACAGATGAAAGCTGAACGTGACAGACGTGCAGCAATACTTGAAGCAGAAGGTTTGAAAAAATCTGCAGTTCTTAAGGCAGAGGGTGAAAAAGAGGCCGCAATTAACAGAGCTGAAGGTGAAAAGCAGGCGAATATCTTGAGAGCAGAGGGTGTTGCACAGGCAAGAATTCTTGAAGCTGATGGTGAAAAGGAAGCTATTCAAAGGATTATTGGTGCATTAGCAGATAAAGGGCAGCCTGATAAATATCTGATTGCGATGAAATATTTAGAAACGATGAAAACCATTACAAGCGGAAAAGATAATAAGATTGTTTACATGCCATATGAAGCAACAGGCATCTTAAGCTCTGTTGACGGCATTAAGCAAATGTTTGACTCTAATAAGTAAAGCTTGTATAAAATGCGGGTTTTATGATATGATAAACTCACAGAATAGTTAAGAATGATGAAAGGAGCTTTTCCGATGTCTAAAATAAAAGTATTATTTTTGTTATTAGCAGTGAGCACTACGGCAGTATTTGCATATAATTTTGATAAGACATTGCCTTTGCCGGGTAAAACGATTACAGATTCTAAGCTTCAGGCAGAAGCTATGATGCCGGTTTATTATTATTCTTTAAGAGTAGCGGAACAAGGGTGTCAAGATTTTAAAATTACAAATACAGAGGTAAGCAAAGCTAAAGAAAATAATACCTGGAATGAGATTTGGACAGTAAAAGCCTGCAAGACAACAGCAAGAATTCCTATAATCTTTAATCAGACTGCGGAAGGTACGGATTATACGATTGATTATATGAATGTGAAAGTTGCTAAGTAGTATAGAATAAGAAAAAGGCGGATATTATGTATCCGCTTTTTTAAGAGGTATGATGATAAAATTTGGTACTGACGGCTGGAGAGCTGTTGTTGGGAAAGAGTTTACAGAGGAAAATGTAGAGAGAGTTACGCTTGCTATAGGTAAGTATGTAGCTGATAATTTTGGTTTTGATAAATCTGTTCTTATTGGTTATGATCCGAGAAATAAGGCAGAAGAGTTTTCGCTTGCGTGCGCCGAAATATTAAAAAACAAGGGCTTTAATGTGTTTTATTCTTCCAGAGTTGTTCCGACTCCGGTTTTAGCATATAATGCCTTAATTAAAAACGCTTGCGCTATAATGTTTACGGCTTCTCACAATCCGCCGGAATATCTGGGAATGAAGTTTATTCCGGATTATGCAGGCCCGGCAACAAGCGAAATAACAGATGAGATTGTAAGTAATATAGATAAATTATTTGACGGCAGAGAAAACGGCTCGCTTCATAAGATTGACTTTGCTCCTAAATATTATGAGCATCTGAAGAATCTTGTCAATTTTGATGTTATAAGAGGTTTTAGTGAAAACATAATTTTTGACGGGCTTTATTCGGCCTCAATAGGTTATTTTGATAAGATTTTAGATAATGAAAATATTCCGTATAAGGCTTTACATATGTATCATGATACAGAATTCGGGGGCGGAATGCCGGATCCAAAGCCAAGATTTTTGAGAGAATTAGCCTTAAAGGTAAAAGAAGATGGAAATGCTATAGGCCTTGCTAATGACGGTGATGCGGACAGGTTTGGAGTAATAAACGAAAACGGTGAGTATGTCTCTCCTAATGAAATTATTGCAATATTGCTTAAATATTTACTCGAAAAAGGCTTTAAGGGCAGTGTTGTCAAAACTGTTGGCTCAAGCCTTTTAATTAATAATGTCGCAGAAAAGCTTGGGGTAAATGTAATAGAAACCGCTGTCGGGTTTAAGCATGTCGGTGAGGCTATGCGAAAGAATCAGGTTATTATTGGCGGGGAAGAGTCCGGAGGGTTAAGTATTCAGGGGCATATCCCGGAAAAAGACGGAATTCTTGCAAATCTTCTTATTTTAGAGGCGATGGCTTATTCAAATAAATCATTGGTTGAACTTCAAGAAGAGTTGTATAACCTTGCAGGATGCAGGTTTTACACTGATAGGGTTGATTTAAAGTTAGATAACCAGGAAGAAATTAAACCGATTTTGGAAAAAGTAAAAGACCTTAAAAATATTGGTGCATATAACGTTACATCTGTTGATACAAAAGACGGGGTTAAGTTAATGCTTGGGGCTAATACAAAGATTCTTGTGCGTCCAAGCGGAACAGAACCGCTTTTGAGGATTTATTTTGAGAGCGATAGTTTAGAAAAATTGGAAGCTCTTAAGATGATAGATTTTTTTCAGTAAGAATAAAAAAACTTTATATAAGTGCGATTTTGTTACCTGCTAGTCTCGCAGGTGGGTGAGTGCCTTAACCAATCCGTTTCCCGCTGGCGATTTTGTATCGGCGGGTATACTTCAGTAATTATAGAGCTTACTCTCCCTATTTATAAAAATGTAGGAACAAAATAAACACCTATATAAAGTATTAATATTATTACATATTTTGTTTGGGAATTCAAGCTGTGAAGTTCATATATTAAAAATAGCCGAACGGCTGATAGACACTTGAAGGCAATTATATAAAAATTAAATATAGAAGTATATGAGGATTTCCGGATGATAAGTAAATTAACAAAACAAGAGCTGTGTGTCCTTGAATTGGTCGCAAAAGGGCTTATTAATAAAGAAATTGCTCAAGAACTTAATATTTCTATTGCTACTACTAAAGCTCATTTGGAATCCATATATAAGAAGCTGAATGCTCATAATAGAGTACAGGCGGTTGTTAAGGCTATAACTCTTCAGATTATTGAGGTTTAGTTTTTCTTTTTGTGTTAAAATTTTTTGCATGAGCAATTTTTTATTAAAAGAAGTATCCAGTATCGATATAGAATCAGAACTTGAACTTATAGGTTTTGATACCTGCTATATTAAAAGAGCTTCTGATAAATTTAGGTATAAAAATATAAAAATATTTGATTTATCTCCTGCGCAGGCTAATATATTAAAGCAAACAGCATTAAGCATTGGTGCAGACTGCGGAGTAAATAGGAATGTTATTACAGGTAATATTGAAAAATCAGATGCAATATTGTGCGGAAGTATCTCGCAACTGAAAAAGATTGCATTAAAGCTTAAAGGCCAGCCTTTCAAGCTTGGTGTTCTATCAGATGAAATATTTGAATTTTTATCTGGACAGGTTAGAAAGACAAAAATCGCAGGTATATTAAATGTTACGCCGGATTCTTTTTCCGACGGGGGAAAATATTTTAATGTTGAAGCCGCCCAAAAACATCTGGTTTGTTTGGTGGAAGATGGTGCTGATGTTATAGATATCGGGGCAGAAAGCACCAGACCTTATTCTGAAGCGGTAGAGCCGGAGGAGCAGATTAGAAGACTAAAACCGGTATTGGACTTTATAAACAGAGAAAATATAAATATACAGGTTAGCATTGATACCAGAAGCTCTGTTGTTGCAGATTTCGCACTAAATAACGGGGCCGATATAATAAATGACGTATCCGGATTTGATTTTGACGCTAAAATGCCTGATATTATCGCAAAATACGGAGCAGGCATTATTATACAGCATTCTAGCGGAACCCCTGATATTATGCAGGATAATACTGAATATCGTAATGTAGTTGAAGATATATTTATTAATCTAAAAAATAAACTGGATTATGCATACGAAAAAGGCCTTAAAAGAGTTATTATTGATCCCGGTATAGGGTTTGGTAAAAATGAGGCTGATAATTTTAAAATACTTAATAATATTGAAGAATTTTATTCCCTAGGCTGTCCGGTAATGGTTGGTGTTTCGCGAAAAAGCTTTTTGGGGATAAAAAATGACAATAACGATTTAAAGGATTCACTCTCGCTGGCTCTTTCTTATCCGCTTATGCAAAAGGGAGTGGATTACTTGAGAGTGCATAATGTTAAGCTTCATAGAACATTAATAGATTCTGTTCAAAATTATATTACCCAGTTAGGCAATTTAACTTATTAGATAATCGGGTTAATATGTTCAATACAATCAATATAAGAATATGAGCGTGAAAATAATGGGTATTATAAAGGGTTTAATATTTATTATTATTTATTTTTCATCTCTGGCAGTAATATATATGACAGAGTATAATACCCCTGCTTTACTATGTATATTGTCTATAAGTTTATATTTTATGATGCATATTAGGCACATCAATAAACATTTAAAACAGAAAACCCTGGTCAATCAGAAACTAAAAGAGAAGCTGATTAGTCAGAGAAATTATTTTGCCGAAGTTTTGGTGCATGATTTAAAAGTCCCGACACTGGCACAGCTTCGCGGATTAGAGCTTATGAGGCAGGAGCTTATTGGACCTATAGCGCAGCCGCAAAAAGATATGATTTGCCAGATAGAGCAGTCCTGTAAATATACTCTTGATATGATATCTATGGTTCTTGATACTTATCAGTTAGATTTGGAGGATTGTAGTTTGTATTACGAGAAGGTAAATCTTCCAGAAATTTTATTGGAAAGTTTTACAGAAGTATCTCATCTGGCGCAGGAAAAGGATGTAACCTTTACTTATATGGCAACTCAGGGTGAGGCTGTAGCAGAAGCTGATAGAAATGAAATAAAAAAAGTTATTGTGAATTTACTTGGTAATGCTGTATTACATTCAGATAGAGGCGAAAAAATTCTTGTTAATATTTTAACAAAAAATAATAGCTTAAAATTTTCTATAATTACCCGCGGTAATGCTCTTACAGAGGAAGAGTGCCGTACAATGTTTGCAGATTATTATATAAATCAGCCCAAATATACAGCAGTAGGCAGAGATATTGGTCTATATCTGGCTAAAAAAATTATTGATGCCCATAATGGAAAAATATACGTATCTTCAGATAAAATTGCAACTAATACTTTTACATTTATTATCCCGCAGTGCAGGCAGCAAAGTATTTTAGAAATGATATCTCCTGTTTTGGCGTAAACATTTGTAAAAAAAGTTTTTGTTTTAGTGGAAAAACTAAAAAAAAATGTTAATATATGAATTAAAGGGATATGTATTATGATAATGTAAATTTTTTGTAATATTTAATCAATTTTTATTATTTATCTGTTTTATAGTTTTTGTAGTATGAAGGTGGATACGTGAATAAAGAAAAAAATTTTGCTAAAAAACTCTCAATTTTTTCAGAGTCTTCTCCTGTAACTTCCCCGTTTTCGCAGGAGAAATTAGTATCAAAGGTTAATTCTCTAACCATCAATAGCTGTGCAAATACACTTTCTAATCCGCAAAATAAATCTTTTAATAATGAAAAAGGGTTTACACTAAATTATAAATTTGTCGTGGACGAACTTATTAAAATTTCAGGAGTTTCTTCTCTTAATGAATTTTATACAAAAATTTATTCTATTATTAAGCAGAGCATCGATTCTCATTTTATAGCAGTCGGATTTTTAAAAGAGAAATCAAATTGTTTAAATCTGCGCTTGTTGGATAAGAGAGGCAATGTATATTCTACAAAAGTTTTTCTCAAAGAGACTGATAATCCATTAATTATGGCTCTAAATGAGAAGCAGGTTATTTTTAAAGATGATGTAGAATTTTTAAAACTTTCTTATTTCAAAAATTATACTGTCGCAATTTTGCCGTTGATTTCTGTTAATAAGTGTATCGGTGTCATGCTTGTTGAAGATAGTTATGCAAGGCAGAATATCGGGCTTTATCAGCTGATTGCCAACTACTCAGCATTGTATTCACACAACTTTGATTTGCTAGAGAAAAGTGATGCTTATGCAAATACTGATAATCTTACTCTTTTATATAATCACAGAGGCTTTCAGGAAATTCTTACAAATGAGATTTCACGGTCAATGACCAATAAACAACAGCTCTCTGTTGTGATGATGGATATATGTAACATAACAAAAATAAACCGCGAGTTTGGGCATGCAAAAGGTGATGAAGTTATTAAAATTGTTGCAGATAAAGTCCGCCAGAATATGCGAGAAGGTGATACTGCCGGACGCTATGGCGGTGATGAAATTGCTATAATAATGCCGAATACATCTTGTGAGCAGGCAAAGTATGTTGCAGAGTATTTGACTTACTCTTTATCCTGCTGTTTTATTGATGATATAGGGCCGGTTAAGGTTTCTGTCGGAATATCTACTTATCCTGACTGCGCGGATGACAAAGAAAAACTATTAATCCTCGCAGAACAGGCCATGTATATTTCCCAGGCGAAGGGGTATAAAGATGGCATGTCTGCAATCATAAGTTCGGCAGACTTTAATTTCTGGGACGATGCAGCTTTAAAATCATATGCAGAAGTTCTAGGAAAACGACATGCACAGCTTGGCATAAACTTTGAAGAAGAACTTATTTCAAAGTTTAATGCAGAGCATGCTATGCACGGAAACAGGATTTCTGAAATCGCAGCCTCGTTAGCGAGTGCAATTGATGCAAAAGATCCTTATACCAAAGGTCATTCAACTTCTGTATCAAAATTCTCGGAAGCGTTAGCAAGGGCAATAAATCTTCCTGAAGAAGAAGTTGAACGCATTAAATTAGGCGCTCTTTTGCATGATGTCGGTAAAATAGGCATTCCTGAAACAGTATTGAAAAAAGAAGGGCCTTTATCAGACGAAGAATGGGTTATTATGAAACAGCACCCGACCATTGGTGCAGAAAAAGTTTTGACTCCAAATCCGTCGTTAAGGGATTTAATACCGATTGTAAAATACCACCATGAAAGAATTGACGGCAAAGGTTATCCGGAAGGCCTTAAAAATGGAGATATCCCTCTTGCTGCAAAAATTGTAGCTATAGCAGATACCTACCATGCTCTAATAAGCGATAGACCATACAGGCGCGGTATGGAAATGGAAAAGGCGATTGCTATATTAAAAGAAGGTGCAGGAACCCAATGGGACGAAGATTTAATCAGAACATTTATTCAGATTGCTCCTTCACTTGGTGTATAATTACTTTTTAGCGTATTTTAAAAATGTCTGGACTTTAGTTTGCATCATCTCTTCTATTATTTGCCATTGCCCGTTGGGTTGTTTTTGGACAATCATATAAGTCTTGAGTTTATAGTTTTCTCCTGTCGGTTGTCTGAGAGATGAAATCTTGTATTTGCCATTACCTATTTCAGTTACTGTAACATTTGTGTAATTATTCTTATAGTTTCTAAGTTTTGCTCCAGCCTGTCCGAGTTTCATTTGTGTTATATATGTAGAAGTATTTGTTTCAACATCTTGAGTTGTTCCATCAGGTTTTACAACCTGTCTGATAATTTTAGCACTCGGTGAATACATTTGAGCTATCTCAGGACTGTAATTATTCGCAGCGTTTACATAATGATGAAAGAATTTTTCTGCATCTTCTTTATTATTAGCTAATGCTGATAGTGTAATACAAGATAATGCTATTATTGCGACCAGTGTTTTTTTCATTTTTCTCCTCTTTTATACGTCTGGTAAATCACCTTTTACTTCTGCAATAGTATCGAAGCCAAGATGGAATATTTTATGTAAACCGTCTACAGCATCTTTAGCCCTGTCTGCATCTACAATACAACTGATTTTAATTTCGCTTGTTGAAATCATCTTTATATTTATACCTAAATCTGCGAGAGTTTTAAACATCGTAGCGGCTATACCTGGTCTATCAATCATGCCTGCACCAACAATTGAAATTTTTGCAATTTTATCGTCTACAAATACATTGCTGTAATCTAATCTTTTTTTGACTTCTTTAAGAATTTCAAGGGTTTTATCTAAATCACCTTTGTCAATTGTAAATGCAATGTCATTCGTATTTAGGTTTTTTCTTGCATAAGATTGTATAATCATATCAACAGATATATTTTCTTTAGCTAGTCCATCAAAAAGTATAGCAGCTGTTCCGGGGTGATCTTTAACATCACATACTACAATTCTTAATTGCGACAAATCAGAAGCAACACCTGCAACGGGTTTGTGTAATTCCATATCATCAACTCCTACAATTAAAGTTCCTAAGTTATCAAGTTTAAAAGTGCTTCTGACTCTAAGAGGCACATTATACTGTTTAGCTGTTTCAACTGCTCTCGGGTGTAGAACATTAGCGCCTACTCTTGCAAGCTCAAGCATTTCTTCATAAGAAATTATATCCAGCCTTGATGCGTTTGGTACAATCCTTGGATCTGTTGTGTATACACCTTCAACATCTGTATAAATATCGCACCTTTTTGCATTCAAGGCTCCTGCTAACGCAACAGCAGAAGTATCAGAACCTCCTCGTCCCAGTGTTGTTATTTCCAAATCATCTGTTACGCCCTGAAACCCGGCAACAACAACAACTTCTCCTTTGGCAAGATGGCTTTTTATTTTATCCGTTTTAATATTAATAATTCTCGCTTTAGAATGTACTTTTTCAGTCATAATTCCAACCTGAATAGCATTCATGCTGACAGCCGGACAGCCTTGTGCTTGTAATGCCATAGCAAGAAGCGCTATAGAAACACCTTCGCCTGTTGAAAGAAGCATGTCCATTTCTCTTGAAGAGGGAGTCTCGGAAATTTCCTTTGCCATTTTAACAAGATAATCAGTTGTATGTCCCATGGCAGATACGACAACTACAACATCATTTCCAGCATTTCTCTCTTTAATTACTGCTTTAGCTACATTCTTAATCTTTTCTGTATCGGCTACTGAAGTTCCGCCGAATTTTTGTACGATTATATTTTTCATTTCTTATACATTATATAAATAAATAATTCCTTTGACAATAAGAAATATTAAATTTTGTAAAATTTTGATATTTATACTAGCAAAAATTTTTTTTACTTGTTTTACGATTTATACATACTAGAACAGAAATATAAATAAAAAAAGGAGTAGTGACGTATGAACATTAATGCAACAGAACTTTTGTTATTAAACAAAAAGATTAAATTTGGCGAGGGTGTGAATAAAGATGTAAATGAAGGTTCTACACCGGTATCGAATCAAAATGTAACATTTCCTTCACCAGAAGAAAATAAACCTCAAACAGGAATGAATGTTTTGATGTTTCAAGGATTAAAAAATGTTGTTGATAACCCTGATTTATCAACTGCAACAGGAACAAACTTTGCTTTTATGAAAGAAACAGCACCGGAAACTACCGGAGAAAAAACAGCAAATGAATACGTAGCTCCTTATAAATCAAATATAGCATTTCAGGGCGGAAAATTTAAATCATTGGCATTGGGTGCAATGATGGCATTAGCAACATTAGGCGGAGTTTCAAGCTTAACATCATGTACAGAGGAACCTCCTATTGAAGTTTCACAGACAGTAGATGTAGATTTATCAGCAATGATGGAAGTAATTAGCCAGCTTACATCTATTCTCAATGAATTGAAAGAACAGCATGAAATTACAAATGAGCAAATGGCTCAAATGAATCAATATATGCTTCAATTAATTCAACTTGTTAAAGATGGTCAAATGAGTGCTAATGAATTTTATCAGCAGATGTTTAATTATATGATTGTTAATCAGACCAATCAAGAAATTATTATTGAGCAGTTAATACAAAACGGTCAGACTCAGGAAGAAGCTAACGCATTGATTCAGCAGTTAATAGATGATGTTAATGCCGGAAGAGTATCAGCAGAAGAAGCTTGGAATACAATTCAGGGACTACTTGGAGATATCAAAGGTCTGCTTCAAAACCTCAGTACATATTTTGAGCAGATGCTTGCAAAACAAGATGAGTTAATTGAAACTAATAAGCAAGGGTTTGAAGAACTTATTGCTCAAGGTAATATAACAAATGAAACTTTGCAGAATATGTCTGAACAGAATGATAGTTTGATTATTTTGAATAACAAACAAATTGAAGCACAGGACAAGATTAAAACAGCAATTGAGAATGCAAATCTCGACAGCAATGCAAACTTCGAGACAGTTATTTCTACTCTTAAAATGAATAAAAACGATATTATTGCAGCAATGATGCATATGGGTTATACTCAAATTCAGATTGAAAATATGAATGCAGCCCAAATTATTAAAGCTATTGAAAAGAATACGCAAGCAACGGAAATAAGTAATCAAATGCTAAGCGGAATTACTAAGTTCGTAAGCATCTTACCTGGAATTTACCAGAACGGATTAATAACAAATGCGCAGCTTAACAAGACAAATGAGCTTTTAACAAAAGTTATGAACTATGTAAAAGTTCTTCCTGAAATGTATGCAAATGACAAGATTACTCAATCTCAATTAGAAGAGTTCTATAAGTTGTATCAGGAAGCTATTGCTGCTGATGGAGAATTTAATGCTCAGACATTAGCAAAATTAGAAGAACTGGTATCTAAAC
>CALUSZ010000034.1 GCA_944323495.1 Candidatus Gastranaerophilales bacterium | reverse complement strand
AAGCTGCTGGTGCTACTGTTGAAATCAAGTAGTTTGACATTATAATAAAATCCTCCGATTAAATTAATCGGAGGATTTTTTATTCTTATTATTTCTTCTTAATAATCATAAATGATTTGAGGGCTCGCCCGCTTCCGCCATCTTCTTGTTTAGAAGTTACAGCTATATTTTTATAATTAAATGATGTTGAACTGCCTCCATCAAATGCCATAGCACTATCCAGATTATAACTTGCACATAAATCTCTTGCTTCATATATATCCATTGGATGTTCATCAGTTACAATAAAGATATGTATTTCTTGCGCTCCTCCTTCAAGAGTTTTTAATCCTATTAATGTTCTGGCTGTTTTATGTAAAACAGAAGCAGATTCTCTTATAACGTTGCCATCTTTATCTTTTACTACAAAAAACTCCTCTTCAAGGCGCAAGTTTGGCAGGAGCTGTGGTCCACCTTGAGCAGAAGTCTGCACTGAACATAAAAAGTCAACCTTAGAATTATGTTGGGCTATTTCATATTTTAGCTTGCTATCACAATCGAGAACCCTAAATTCTGTTCTATCCAGAATTTTTTTCATATTTCTTCTTAATACCGGGTTTGTTTGAAAGCTTTCATTAAAAATAGGATCTTCAATAGTTTGTGTATCATTTACTATATATGACATAGATTTTTGAGTTTGCGGATCGAAAAATCCTGCATTAATGGTAAGCAGTGAATTTGATTTATTATGAGCTTCTTTATTGGTAATAAGTGTAGGAGAAGAAATAAATTCTATTTGCTTCTTTATTTTATCTCCAGACAAAACTATATGATAGATACCATCATCATATTTAACATCTATAGGAGCTGCATAACTGGCTCCTGATAAAAATATTAAGAATAGAAATGTTAATAGTTTTTTCATAAATTATAAGTCCCTTGATTTGTAAAAAGCAATAATAGCGCATAAAAATGCAAATGGAGGAAAAGCTGCAGTTATAAGAGGTGGTAAAACTCCTTTTTCTGCTAATAAGTCAAAGAATGGCAAAGTTATATAATAGACAAAAATACATCCAATTGCAATAGTGAATCCGATTAATCTTTGTTCTCTAGGCTTACTAAATCCCAGAAGGCATCCCATAATTGCTAATAAAACACATACGAATGGATGGAAAAAGCGTTGTAAGTATTTGTTATACATTAGCCTGTAATCTTCATCCAGATTCGCTTTTTTTAGAAGATCCACATAGTGTTTAAGGTTTTTATTATCAATATCTCTATCTCTTTTAGTAGAGTTTATCATAATTGTATATGCATCTTCTGCATCAGTTCCGTTTAATATGTATTCTCTATCAGTTCTTGTTATTTTTTTAAAAATTCCATCCTCATTTATATCATATGAAGTTACATTATCCAGAATCCAGCTTGGTTGTCCTGCCGGATTTACTCCTTTATGTCCGGTTTCTGCGACTAAAATATTATTTAATCCGTGTAGATCATCAAAAACTTGTTTAGAGAAATTTAAGACAATAACATTTGTCATTTCGTTTTTAAAGTACCTGGAAACAATAACCGCCTGTTCTGGTCTGTTATTTTCATCTTTTTTAGTATAAATGTATTGTGTAAGTGTACTTCCGCCTTTGATTTCAGCAAGTTTCTGACAAGAATAAGGAATCCATTTGTCATAAGTTACAAAACAAAGATAGGTTACAATAAAACTTAATACAAGAAGCGGGCATAAGATTCTAGAGAATGACATACCTACTGCACGGAAAATTGTTAATTCAGAATCTTTACTCAATTTGTCAAAGGTAAACAAAGATCCTAAAAGCAACCCTACAGGGAAAGCCTTACCTAAAATTTTTGGGAGTTCATATATAAGTACCATAACCCCAGTTTTCACAGTATATTCATGCGCAAGAATTTTTTTTATGGTATTTAAGAGCATTTCAGGAGCAATCCATACAATAGTGAACAATAATATTGCTACAATTGTCGTTGTTAGGACTTGCATAAATATATATCTATCATATACTGTAAAAAGTTTTTTCATTATTATAATTTGAAGTCCTTTCCTAAATAGAACTCTTTAGCAACTGGGTCATTTGCGACATCTACACTTTTACCTTGAATTTTGATTTTTCCATCGAAAATTACATATGCTCTGTCTGTAATTGATAATGTAGCTTTCGGATTGTGGTCAGTAATAAGAACTCCTAAACCTTTTTCTTCTGATATTTTTCTAATATTATCTTTAATTTCACCAATTGCAATAGGGTCAATACCTGCAAAAGGCTCATCAAGGAGCATGAAATCAGGACTAGCAGCAAGAGCTCTTGCGATTTCTACACGTCTGCGTTCACCTCCTGAAAGTGCAACTGCCGGAGATTTTCTCAATTTTAAAACACCGAATTCAGTAAGCAGTTCTTCAAGCTTTGCTTTCTTTTCATTAACAGTAAGCTTATCATTCATTTCCAGTACAAGTTGAATGTTTTCTTCGACAGTAAGTTTTCTAAAAATAGAGTTTTCCTGAGGCAGATACCCAATACCTTCCTTGGCTCTAAGGTTCATAGGCCAGGAAGTGATTTCTTTGTTGTCAATAAAAACAGAACCTGTATTTGGCTTAACAAGACCGACAATCATGTAGAAAGTAGTGGTTTTACCTGCACCATTTGGTCCCAGTAAACAGACAACTTCTCCTTTGTCCATATAAAAAGAAACATCATTTACAACACTTCTGTCTCCATATATTTTAATAAGGTTTTTAGCTTCTATTCTCATTCCAAGCTCCCAAATTTACTTATTATTACATGATACAACAAAAGTAGAAGATAATAAATTGTAAAATTTTATTACAAAATGTTTAAAAAGTATCAATTTCTGTAAACATAAATACTTTATTAATATGTAAGGTTAAAAAAGGTTATTCTCAAATAATTAAATATCAGTAGGAGGTCATTATGTCATATTTTGGCATAACAGGAATAGGTTATAATCCATATATGAGCGGCTTGGGAATGTACGGTTTATCAGGCGGCGGTACATATAGTTCATATTATAATCCGGCATTTATGGGTTATGGCGGAATGGGAATGATGGGAATGTATCCTGCTTATATGAGACAAATGAATGATGCATATCAAGACATCGAAAAGAATCAATTAGCACATTCTGGAGCTATGCATGAGTTATTATTGGATAATAGAACCAATGCATATAAAGCTGAAGATAGAGCTTTGTTTGAGGAATCAATGGAAGATGCAAGATTAAACGGTCTGATTGTAAATTTAGCAGAAAAAATCAGAGAAGGTGATGCTGATGGTATTTGCGAAGAATTTGATAGATTAAAAATCGCATTGTATGAAAAACATAATGCATATTTAAAAGCTAATAGTAATAGATTAGATCCTGCAGAAAGCATAAATAACATAATAGAAGCAATGTATGCTCAGATTATTTCTAAAAAGACAGGTGAACAAGTAAGTTTGAGATCTGATATCAAGAAATATGGCGAATCTGCATTTATGCATGGTTTCAATGAAAAATTCTTTGGTAAAAAGGATTATCATAATAAATATACAGAAGAAACTTTAAGTTATTTGTTTGGAACAAGAATTGATAATAAAGGCGGCAAAGACAGAATGGAAAAAATCGGCGGCGGGGTTGCAAGAGCGGCAGAAGCAGGAACGGCAGCAGCAGCAGGGTTTGGAGCCGGTTTAGGCTTAGCGGCTCTAGGCAAAGTGGTTAATCCTTTAGGAATGTGTAAAGACTTAGGTTTGAAAGGAACAGGTAGGTTAGCTAAAGGGCTCGCATTAGCAGCATTAGCCGGTGATATTATATGGCAGTTAACAAGAGATTAACAATTTCCCCTCCTATTAATCTTATACAGGGCTTAGAATATTTATTCTAAGCCTTTTTGCAGCTTGGAGCTCCAATATACCCCTATCATGTATGATATAAGTTTGTAGTTTGCGATACTGCCTGAATCCATTTACCCCTCTTGACATTATAAATTGATATTTTATGATAATAAAAGCAATGGGGCGTCGCCAAGTGGTAAGGCAGCTGGTTTTGGTCCAGCCATCCCGGAGGTTCGAATCCTTCCGCCCCAGCCAAAAAAATAAGGTTATATGGCTAACCTTATTTTTTTTGTGTTTATAAGCTTGGAGTTAGCAGAGGCGGTAGTAGTTTGTATAATGGTGGTCATGTAACTAAAGTTACTATTTGCAGCAGTTCCACTAGCAAGTTGATCTACAAGTACATTATACTCTGCAGCAGTCTAACAGCGTCTCTTATGCCTCATAGAAAACCAATGTATCGCCACATTTTATTTCTGTATCACCGTTTGGAACAAAAGCATCATCACCACGTTTTACAAGTGCAATTAGAAAATCCTGAGGACAATGTATTGAACTAATCTTTTTATCGACCCATTCGTGTCCTTTATCGATTACGGTTTCACATAATTTTATATCATTTTTGGCTTTAACTACCGTAGTTCCCAGCAGAATTTCATCACCTGCCATCAGAGTTGTACTGCCTTTGGGAACTATTTTTTCACCATGACGATTTATAACAAGAATTAAAGCATTATCGCTAATATTCAAATCTTTTAGCATTCGTCCATTCCAAGGATGAGAATCTTTGATTATCATTTTATCAAGCGCTATTGCAGACTCCTGTTGATAATCATTAAAGGTTTTTCTTACATCAGAGAATCGGTCTATCATTGAATCCCGTTTTGCAATAACAGGAAGCATTGAGCCCTGAATCGCAACAGATAAAAGCGCTACAACAAACACTATATGGAACAAGTCATGTCTTAAATTAGTACTCTCTGCAACAACCATAATCGCAAATACAATAGAAGCAGCCCCTCTTAATCCGGCCCAGGATATAAAAGATATTTGATTCCAAGGAGCTTTAAAAGGTTTCATTATCAGGAATACCGCAAGAGGACGGGCAATAAACGAGAGAAAAACCGTAATTGCAACTGCCGGCATAAGAATATTCGGTACTCTGTGCGGAAATGAAAGAAAACCTATTAAGAAAAATATAATTACCTGACATAAAGCCGTAATTCCGTCAAAAAAGTATATAAGATTAATTTTATTTCTTATTTCACTATTACCCAGAATTATACCTGTAATGTATACGCTCAAGTATCCGTTTCCGCCTAATAAGTCAGGAATTGCATAAGATACAAGGGCAACGGCAACCATAAATATTGGATCAGTACCTTCCGTTAAAAGATTAGTTTTTTTGAATATGTACATTGCAGCATACGCAATCAAGATTCCCAAAAATATACCGAAAAATAGCTGTTTAAAAAGCATCGGCGTTAATGAAGCAACGCTTCCGCCTTTAAGTAATATAATTCCCAGCATTGTAAGCATATAAGCAAAAGGATCATTACTTCCGCTTTCCATTTCTAAAAGAGGTGCTGTATTATATTTCAAATTAAGTCTTTTCGAACGTAAAATAGAAAACACTGAAGCTGCATCCGTTGAACTTATAATAGCACCAATTAGAAAACTTTCTGCAAAGGAAATTTTTAAACCATAAAAACAAAAAGCAGCCGTAAATAATGCTGTTAAAACTGTTCCTAAAGAAGACAATAAAATTGCCTGAACAGTAACCTTTCTGTCATCACATTTCTTTGTACAAAAACCTCCATAAAATATTATAAACAACAAGCCAATAGAACAAAGTTTCGAAGTTAAACTATAATCTTCAAATGACAATTTTAAAATTCCATCAGAACCGAATAATACACCTAAAAACATAAAAAAGACCAGAGATGGCATTCCAAGTTTATTCGAAAATTTATTTGTAACAATACAAGACAATATCACAATTGCGCAAAAGAGTATGATAACCGACATAAATCCCCCATCTGATAGCGACCTTTTAATTATAACATAAGTTTATAACACATTGTTTTATTTTACATTTTCTCATGCTTTAATCACATAAAAGCATTTTTATTAGAACGAATTAATTATACTTTTTAATAATTTTGTTATACTCCAGCTTTTTTGATACTTTATAACAATTACACAATTATATAAAAATCCCCCACATGGCTAATAAATTTATCATTTGACTATTTGCCTGTTCGTGTTATCCTATAAGAATACTAGGAATAGAGACAGTTTTAGACTTGCTGGAATCTAAACACAATATTGAAATTTACATAATTTAATTTTATATTACTTTTTGAATTATATGTAATATAATACATACAGTTAATACTGAAAAGCAATGGATTTAATATCACAAAATGAGAATGAATTTGGTAAAAAAAAGAATAGGAGTTAAAAATGACTAAGGTTTCAATTATTGTTCCTATTTTTAATACTGAAAAGTTTATTGAAAAGTGTCTGACATCGCTTATTAATCAAACTCTTTGTGATATAGAAATTATCTGCGTGAATGACGGTTCTACAGACAACTCTCTTGCTATTCTGGAAAAATATGCCAAAAGAGATTCAAGAATTAAAGTATTAAGTCAAGAAAATAAAAAACAGGGAGCTGCAAGAAATGCAGGATTGAAAATCGCAAAAGGAGAGTATATAGGTTATGTAGATTCAGATGACTGGGTTGATTTGGATTATTACGAAAAGTTATACAACACAGCTAAAAAATATGATTCGGATATAGCACTTGCAACAAATATTAGAATTGGCAATG
>CALUSZ010000033.1 GCA_944323495.1 Candidatus Gastranaerophilales bacterium | reverse complement strand
GACAAATGAGATTCAACAACGGCGGTGACCCTATTTATGCTATATTCGACAAAATCGACAACAGACCGCTTTCTAAAATCGCTAAAGATTTCGTTAGAGAATTAGCTGATGATTCTATCAGATTCATCTCTACGTTAGTTAAATAATCTCTCTAAAGTTTTACAAACTACTCTCTTATATTATCTTACATCTATTCTAAGTTTAGGCCCCTTATATGGGGCTTTTTTTTGGAACATAAGACATTCTACTCTGCTCTATAAATAGTTGCTTCAACATTCTTATGGGGCAAAATCATATCCTCCATAGACCTGAAAAGCTGTGCTCTCGTATCTGCCTCTACAAATCTGCCTCCTGTTACGTTTGCCGTACACTGTAACTGGGCTAAATCCGCGTCGTCATGTACATTAAAAGCTATCACGTCAATTTTTATATCTTTTCTTTTTTTGACAAGCTCTATTGAGTAATCGCAGGGACTTTCATCGCAGTTTTCTCCCCCATCGGTTAACAATATAATATGCTTAACTCCATCCATTCCGTCTAAATCTTTATTAACCGCCTGTTTTAAAGAATATGTAATTGGTGTCATACCTCTCGGTCTAAGCCTCGACATAGCAGATATTATATTAGGAGCATTTGTAAATCCCAGAGGAACAATTAATTCTGAACTTCTGCAAGCGTTGTATGCAAACAAGTTACAGGTATGACCGTAAACCCTCATACCAACTCTTGTATCTGGAGAAATCTGCGGCAGCACATAATTCATCATTTCTTTAACAAGATTTGCTTTTGTTTTATGCTCCAAATATTCGCCCATACTATTTGAATAATCTACGACAAATAAAAGTTTATCACCGTTTTCATTGTATTTATAATCATACGGTGTATAAACCTCGTATGCAAAAACAGGTATGATTATGAGTAACATGAGGAAAAACAACCATTTTTTCATACCCAAAATTAGTATATTTTTTCGACAAAGTATATTGCCTGACAGAATAAAAAATACCGGCTGCTACATGTGTCAGCCGGTATTTCGTCCATTTAATATCTTGCCAGATACCTGTCTATCTCCCATTGAGAAACGTATGTTCTAAACGAATCCCACTCAATTTCTTTTGCCGTCATAAACTCATCCACAATATGGTCACCGAGTGCTGTTTTTGCAATCAAAGATTTATCCATATAATAAAGAGCTTCTTGTAAACTTCCCGGCAAAGATTCTATTCTCATTTTTTTTCTTTCCTTATCAGAAAGTTTGTAGATATTTGCTTCAACAGGTTTTGGCGGCTCAATCTTATTTCTTACCCCATCAAGGCATGCCGCAAGAATAGTTGCAAATGCCAAATACGGATTGCAGCTCGGATCCGGCGAGCGAAGCTCTACCCTTGTAGACATTCCGCGTTTTGCAGGAACTCTCAGAAGTGCACTTCTGTTAGCAAGAGACCAGGCCATATATACAGGTGCTTCATAGCCGGGAACAAGTCTTTTGTAGCTGTTCACTGTCGGGTTAAGAATCGCAGTTATACTCTTAATATGCTTTAACAAACCGCCGATTGCATATTTTGCAGTATCCGAAAGCTGGTATTCAGCCTTCTCATCATAGAAAGCATTTTTACCGTCCTTAAACAATGAAATATTACAGTGCATACCAGAACCATTAATTCCAAACACCGGTTTTGGCATAAATGTTGCATGCAGACCATACTGTGCTGCAACAGCTTTTACCGCAACTCTAAAGGTCACAACATTATCTGCCGTTGTAAGAATATCAGAATATTTGAAATCAACCTCATGCTGTCCATCAGCAACTTCATGGTGCGAAGCCTCAATATCAAAGTCCATTTCCTGCAGAGTGCTTACAATGTCAGAACGAACAGCTTCCCCTAAATCATCCGGGCCAACATCATAGTAGCCGGCTCTATCATGAGTTTTTGTCGTAATTTTATCTTCTTCATCCTTTTCAAACAGGAAAAACTCCGCTTCCGGTCCGACATTCATGGAAAATCCCAGCTTTTGCGCTTCTGCCATAAGTCTTTTTAGATTACATCTCGGACACCCCTCAAAAGGAGTTCCATCAGCGTTATGTATATCACAAATTAATCTTGCGGAATTTCTTCCGTCATGTTCCTGCCAAGGCAGTATCTGAAAAGTATTCTTATCTGGATAGAAAAACATATCAGAAGTTTCGATGTTTCTAAACCCTTTGATAGAGGATCCGTCAAGCATAATTTCATTATTAAGAACCCTGTCAATATGTTCCGAAGGTACAGCCATATTCTTGACCTGACCATTTATATCAACAAACTGTAACTTGATAAACTGGACATTATACTCAGCAATAAGCCTTTTAATGTCTGCGTCAGTGTAACTTGCGCCGTTTAATGGCTGATGTTGAAAATCCATAACATATCCCTCCTTATGTGTACAAAGTACACTTTATATTATTTTTTAAAATTGGTCAATAGATTTGATATTAAGAATTAATAAAGAATATAATTATTCTGTAACGATAGTTTAAAAATTGTTACAATTAGTGGAAATAAATTTTTTTATTGATTAAAATATCTATTGGGTATAGAAAGAGGGGAATTTATTAAAATGAATGCTAATCCGAGTAAAATACTTTTACCTAACGACGTTAGAAAACTATTAAATGCTGATAATAAAGAAATAGTTGAATTATGCAAAAAAACTTCAGTTACCCCGAAAAAGGATTCAAAAGGACAGATATATTTTTCAGTGGATGAAGTAAAAAGACTGCGCAGCGCAAAATCCGCTGTTATTACAGAAATGAAAGAGAAAGGTAGACAATTGGAATCTATGAACCCTGCCGAAAATATGAATAAAGTTCCATCAACAATGATGACAAAACCAAATTCACAAGCAGTTGTAAACGGCTTGCTGGAAACTCTTAATAAAATGGAAAACAATATTACAACATCTATGACTAAGCTTATTGATGAAAAACTTGAAGGCATGGATGACGTTGTTTTGGAACTTGTAAGATGCAAGACTGAAAATGAAAATTTAAAAAATAAAGTTAATGAACTTAATAAAGAAAACTTCAAGCTTAAAAATGTTTTAAATAGCTTCAAACCGCTAATCTGCGGATTCTATATCAAAAAAGAAGAAGAAAACAATATTTTATTATAGACTTAGGGAATTAAAAAATGGCAAAAGAAGAAACAGCGACAATTGATGAAAGAAGCAAAGCGCTAAAATTAGCGATAGAGAAAATAGAAAAGGATTTTGGTAAAGGCGCGATAATGAAGCTTGGTGACAAGCCCGCAGTAAGCGTAGAAACAATCCCTACAGGCGCACTTGCTCTTGATGTAGCCCTTGG
>CALUSZ010000032.1 GCA_944323495.1 Candidatus Gastranaerophilales bacterium | reverse complement strand
GGGCGCATAAAACTCAACCAGCTTTAAACCTGATTTTATCTCTTCATCAAAATTGTCTTTTGTTAATTCTTTTAGCATAAAAAATTCCTCCTAAATCAGATTAGGAGGAATCTACATAAAAAACATTACCCGATTAGAGTGCATTTCTTATAATATTATCCACATACCCTATAATTTGTTTTGGGGGAATGTTGAAAATATTTTTTGGATTAATCTCTTTCAACAGAGTTTCAATTGATATAGTTTTATGCGGAAGCGCAAGATATTTTTTTGCAGCAGCCTTAATATCAGCGCTTACTGCCTCCCACAAAGCTTTGTTAGGGTCATAAATATCTCTCTTACTTATATCTACGAGCTTCCCGCCTTTCTTTGCTTCATCTATCAAAGAAAGTTCAGCTTTATTCTTATCAATAGTATCCTTTACATCTTCTGCAGAATCTCTCAGAGTAACATAGTCCTTAAATGTGTTGATTGCATCTTTGGCAATCATTTGGGTATTACCGAATTCTTTATCCATCTCTCTGTATGAACCTTCTAAAGAGTAAATTCTTGAAAAATATCCCTTTTTCACATCAGAAGAATATGTATTGTAATTATTTGCACTTATAGCAAGAGTATTTGGGAAATTTAGAGCAGCTGTATACTTTTTGCCCATCTCAAGCTTTTTCATAAGAAGAAATTTATTCAGCTTTTCTGTCTGAACCTTTAAAGAATCTTCCCTGTTCATAGCAGGAACCTGTGTAATCGTTTTGCGCATTGTACCATCTGAATGCTTATAGTATGATTCCGTCCCTAAAATATCTCTTGAAGATTCATATCCATAAGGCTTAGTTTCAAAAATTTCTTCATTATTAGGAAGCTTGGAAGACATAATATCCACACGTCTTTTTCCTTCCATTTTTCCTGTATTACAATACTCCCAGCTGTATGGACTGTATTCCATACGCCAGTTGCCGCCGTTTTCTCTTGATTTATCCCTAAAAAGTCCTTTAAAATTTGTATTATTGTTTATTGCTTGAATTCTCATAATTTTCCCCTTACCTGATTACCTTAATACCTTGTTTTGCATAAAAATTCTTCAACTCATCAAACAACGGTATGAGTTTTGCTTTAAAACCTTCAATCGCTGTCTCTTTCGCCTTAATCTTCTGGTTCATTTTTTCCAGCCACGCAGGGAATCCTTGAATATAAGATTCTAACTTCTTAATACGAGCCTGACAATCTTTAAGCTCTTTTTCTGTAGAAGCTATATTTCTTTTTACCTTATTAATCTGAGAAGATACAAATGTTTTTTCTTCTTCGCTGCTTACGTCAGTGCCTTCATTAATAATATTTTTCAACTCACTGTATTTGTCATTTTTTTTGTTAAGTGTGTCAAGTTTGCTGCTTAACTCTGTTTCAAGATTTCTTTCTACTTCTAACGCCCCCTTGCTTCTTGGAAGGTCACTATTATTCGCATTCGCTATTTCTTTTTCAAGAGCCTTGACCTCATCTTCAGCCGTTTCTTTTTTGTATCTCAAATCACCTGCCTTATCATAAAGTCTTACGCACTCTGCTGCCTGCCATTGCTGATATTGAGCCTCTGCCTTATCAGCATGCCCGCCCATTTCGCGTCTGTAGTAATATTTTCGAATTTCTTCAAAATCTTCTTTATAATTTTTTCTCTGTGTACCAAAATAATTCCTGCTAACTTCTTCATTAACATCAGGATATTTTGGTTCATTATCATAGACAATATAGTCAACCTGTTCTTTTATATAATCTGGAACATTTTCCATTGGATCTGCATAATACGCTTTATAAGTCGGATTTGCATGATAAGAGCCAAGTGTTTTGTCTAAACTGGAATTCTTGTGCCAATAATCATTATTTTGCAGCGACCCCAGGCTGTAATAATTGGCAAAAACACCTTTAAAAGATGTTTGTTTGTTGTTAGAGTTATTAATACTCTTAATTGGGAAAACTTGCATTTTATACCTCCTTTTACACTAAAAACCCCTGTGATAGTAGTTCAATTTTGACCTTAAGTTCATTTATTAAAATAAAAAGTAAATGTCGAAGAAGGGACTCGAACCCTCAAGGAATTACCCACATGAACCTGAATCATGCGCGTCTACCAATTCCGCCACTTCGACAGGATTACTTTTATTTTATTCTATTACTAAAAAAGAAAATGTAAACAATAAAATTAAAAAATGGCGAAAATTTTAAAAATTTTCGCCATTTAATATGTTTATATTAGTTCTTCTAATTTATCTTTATTTTTCTCATACTCTTTTATCATACCTTCAAGTTCATCCGGCATAACCGTATTCTCAGCAAGCGCCTCTTTTTGAAGCCCTTTTTTCAGAATACTTACCTCTTTGTCTGCAAGTTCCTTATCCGCAGCTATAATATCTCTGTCGTGATAAATTTCAGCAAGCCTGATAGAATTTTCAGAAGGTGAAGAAATTTCGTTTTGTTTTTTCTGTACCCTATAACTTGGCCAATCTTCCGGCAGCTTATCTATTGTTGTATAGTCTTTATCCATGCCTAGACGTTTATTAGCCTCTTTTTCCAGAACTTTTTGTACATAATCCTTCTGGCTCATGAATCTGCACGGAATAACTATTTCATCTCCGACAACCTCTTCCGGATCGCGTTTTTCATATTTTTTAAACAAGTCTGCTGCGATTTGCAGGTGTCCTAATTCTATATCAAGGAATAATTCCCAGGTCTTTTTGATTCTATCATCGACTTCGTCTTCCATGCAGGTGTAGTAATTACAAACCTCGGTAAACTCGTGAATCAAAAGTTTTTCGTACAGACTTTCTGTCGGGTCTATAAGAGATTCGTACATTGTAACATGCTCTTCTTCAACATCCTTAATTTCTGCATAAGTTTCTCTCAAAACGTGGTCAGCGTACATAAAACCATGCTCAGCATAATAATTATGCGTCTGCTGTTCTCCTGAAACAAGCGTTAAAATATTAACCTTGGTCTGCGGAGCGGCAGTTGCTTTGTCATAATGTTTTCTTCGTCTTATACCATTGCAGTTATGGTGGTGCTGGGTAGGGCGCCCTACTATAACATCAGTCTGCCCCTGAACAATATCATTCGGCTCAATACCTTCTACCATATAAGCAAATTGGCTATAACGGTACAAGTGGTCAAAGTCTTCCAGAAGCCCAAAATCAAATGTTTCCTTGACGTACTTATCCGGTTCATTTTGGGCCATCCATGCTGTTAAATCAACTGCAACCTGCTCATAGCCGAGGGTTGTCTCTAAAACCGATTGGTCAGCCGGCCCCATCCAATTGGCTGTTGCCTGCTGAGAATCCTCAATTCTGCTAATCTGAGCAATTGTATTTTTGACTTCTTCGTCATGCAAGAATCTATTGAACTGATGCTTGAATCCCCATGCCTCAACTTCTATACCATTCATAAGGATTTGTCTTGTTCTTGTGTAACAATCTACTTCTGTTTTGTTATAAGGCTTTCCAACAATTTGATGCCAGTTTCTTAACTGTTTTTCAAGAGAAAGTCCTTTTTCTTTTAATGGATTAAAACTCATTTTATCCGCCTTTCTTTATTTTGTGACAATTGCCACAGCGTTATGATAAAACGAGTTTAAATAAATTTAATCAGCCAATTATCTATAAATTGAGTTGGTTGGTGAGAGCTACAAGCTTGGCGCCAAATTATCTCCCTCTCCTTAGAGGAGAGACCCCGAAGGGGCGAGGGGAGCTTGTTTGTTATAACTACTGTTCAACTGTTCAACCTCTAAACATACCATCACCCATCCCCACCCCTTCCCTCATCTAGGGAAGGGAGAGTATTAGACGTCAGGAGTATAGAGTTCATGTGATAGAAAAGCCTCTTAAATTGGCCGACAAAATTCCCCTCGCCCCAATAGGAAATGCGAGGCATACACTATTCGAATCTTACACCTACTCTAATTCTTTGAATGCTTTTGAAATATTTTTATAGATTCAAATGCAAACTGAGCCTCATCTTCAGTTAATGTTGATACGTATTTTAAAAGCTTCTGTTTATTGCTATCTGTTTGGGAAGAGGTTGTCGGAGTATCCTCCCGAAACAAATCGCTCACACTAACTTGCAAGACTTCGGCCATCTTATATAGAACAGTTGCAGATACAAACTGTTTGCCGGATTCTACTTTTACTATATTAGATGTGTTGATATTTAACTTTTCTGCAAGTTGTTCTTGAGATAAGTGTAACCTCTTTCTATAATGCCTTACGTTTGCGCCAAAAATCTTAAGTTTGTCCATAGCAATAATAGTTTAGCCTACTTTAATATCGACTTCTATTCTGTCAAACCACCAGTTTTTGACTAATAGTTTAACTACCATATAGCCCACTAAGGCAATATCAATTTTTGTAGTTTTACATTATAATGACCTAGCAAAGTTATGTGAGTGTATTGTATTAGAATAAGGAGTATGAAAATGGACATGATTAAAACGCACAATAAAACTATTGAAAAAGCGCTGCGGAAAAAAGTTATCTCAGAAAATATTGCCGAAAAATTAGAGCTGGAAGAAATACTTTACCTTAACAGGCTAAAGCTTGCTATGAACTGCTTTTCAATAGAATCAACGCTTAGCAAATTTCTTAATGAATACTCGCACATTTCTAATGACTACAAGTATTATCTCAATTTTATTGAAAAAAAAGAAAACGATATGAAGATTAAAATTGATACTATACTATTCAATGCTCTAAAACACATGCCTGAGGAAATTACAAACCTTATTTCACTATTCCTTATAGAAAACCTTTACCAGAATTTTGACGCTATAGAAAAGAAAAGTAAAATTATAAAAGAAAATGCAGAATGCACAAGTTTTATCAAAAATTTAGAAAAACGTCTCGGATTTGAAAATGCTTTTGTAAAACTTAATGTCATCAGATATATTAAACGGAAATTCTCTTTTTTCCAGGATTATTACTATATTGATTTAATCAACACATACACAAATTCAGCCGTTTTAGGCTTGCTCTATGCAATTCACTGCAGATAACCTTGTTGTGGAATAAACATTATGCAACCCTCTTGTTATTCTGTAAGCAGGAGGGTTTTATAAATATGAAAACAGTGTTTTTTGATGTTGAAAGCTTTGAAGAAGAGTTTTTAAAAAAGGCAGGAAATGGCGAATTTTTTCTGGAGCCAAATCCCCTCAATGAAATCACTCCTATAAACCCTGAATATAAAGACGCAGACATTATTTCAGTTTTTACAACATCAAGAGTAAGCAAAAAAGTTCTGGAACAGTTTCCAAATCTCAAACTTATTGCACTACGCTCTGTCGGGTTTAACCATATTGATTTAGAATATTGTAAAACTCATAATATCACTGTTGAAACATCACCAAACTACGGTAATATAACAGTTGCAGAATTTGCGTTTGCACTTCTGCTGGATACAGCAAGAAAGGTTACATATTCATACAATGAGTATAAAAATGCAAGAATTGAACCTAAGTCGCTTATTGGTATAGAATTATTCGGGAAGACTGCCGGAATTATCGGTCTTGGTTCAATTGGAGCTGAATTCGCAAGGATTGCACATGGACTTAGTATGAAAATTCTGGCATTTGATAAGTTTGAGAATGAAGAAATGAAAACTAAATATAATGTTGAATACACTGATTTTAACACTCTTCTGGAAAACTCTGATTTCATATCGATTCATGCCCCGCTTACCAAAGATAACTATCACATGTTAAATGCAGAGTGTTTTAAAAAAATGAAAAATACTGCAATTATTATTAACACCGGCAGGGGTGAATTAATAGATACCCAGGCACTTTATACAGCACTCCAAGACGGTCAAATTGCAGGAGCGGGGCTTGATGTGCTTGAGAGTGAAGAGACTATGACAGAAACCGATTATCCGATAGGACGACTTGACAAAATCACGCTCGAACGCACTGTGATTAATTCCAGACTATTTCAGCTTGATAATGTTATCATTACTCCGCACACTGCGTATAATACAAAAGAAGCTGTTCAAAGGATTTTGAATACAACAATTGAAAATATTAAAGCCTTTATGGAAGGGCGAGTTCAAAACGCAGTAAAATTATAATAAAAAAGGGGCTCGCGCCCCAAAATGAACTACTATTAGGTCAGAGGGAGATTCTTACAAGAATCCTCATCGATTTATTTATAGAGTTAAGAAGCATAAAAACTTCTCAATTATCCTAAAGAAGAGTGGAAAGTTCTTGAAATAACATCGTCCTGCTGTTCTTTTGTTAATTTTATAAAGTTAACAGCATATCCCGAAACTCTTACTGTAAGCTGCGGATATTTTTCCGGGTGTTTT
>CALUSZ010000031.1 GCA_944323495.1 Candidatus Gastranaerophilales bacterium | reverse complement strand
GGTATTATTTTCCTGCTGCAGCATTTCTTATTTTTACGGCACTTGTGAATTTTATTCGGGCTTTAAGGTTGAAAATTTTTGATATAACTAAATCTTTGACTATTATTGTCACTCTTTATATGGGGCTTGCGCACGTTAAACTGCTATCCTTACCGCTTATAGTCCTGACAGCTCTATGTTATAACGATATAGTAAAATTGTTCCTGTTTCTGAAAAAAGGGTTTAAATATCTTAAT
The DNA here is from genome assembly GCA_944323495.1 of Candidatus Gastranaerophilales bacterium. Next base: position 4,803 of record CALUSZ010000031.1, on the reverse strand, counting down.
ATTCTTGCTTGTGCAGTGGTATTAATATCCGCAATACTCTTTATTCCGTTTAAAGGGTTAAATATTCCAAAGGCTCAAGGATATAAGTTCCCTTATTATGAAACAGAGTTCATAAAAATTAATGATATTAAAGGTAACATTGTAGTACCATTCGGGTTTGGTAGTTATGTCAGCTATAAACTTTATCCTAATAACTTAATATATATGGATGGGCGGTATGAGGAAGTTTATAACAATAAAGAATACTATGTGCTAAGAGATTATGAGCTTGCAGAGCCTAACTGGCAAGATATTGTGAAAAACTACCCGACAGATATTCTTATGCCGCTTAAATATACAGAGATATATCCTGTGCTGCTCAATAATCCTGATTGGAAACAGATTTATGAAGGCGTCTCCTGCGGTGTATTTGTTAAAAAAGAGGCTGCTAAATCAAATTATTTAGAGCCTGCATATATAAAAAATTACTACAGATTAACAATGTTTAAAAATAAAGGAGTTTTTAAAAATAAATGAGAAAGAAAACAATAATTCTATACATACTGCTTGCCCTGATTTGTGTTTTTCTGTCATGCTTGTCAATGGATTATGACTTCGATTTATATGCAAGGTTAATTGTAGGGCAAAGGTTTATAGAGGATGGAATTTTACCGTTTAAGGATTTTATGTCATATACCCCGACGCATGTATGGTACGACCATGAATGGGGTTCCAGCGTCGTTTTCTATAGCGTATTAAAATTTATAGGGCCGGTTGGTTTCCTTTTACTCCAAGCCTTATTGATGCTCGGAATAGCAATATTTGTTATAAAAACCCAAAGATTACAAAAGCATGCATACCCAACGTCGCTTGTATTTATGTCAATCTTTCTTTTCCTCTTTATGCAAGCAAACCCTGCTTTAATCAGATGTCATCTGTTCAGTTTCTTTTTCTTTAGTATGTTTTTATATATTTTAGAAAAGGAAAGAAAGCAATCTACCGGTTTAATCTGGGCTATGCCGTTTATAGTAATTGTTTGGAATAACCTTCACGGAGGTGTCGTTTCCGGGCTTGGACTTATTTTTATGTATATTGTTGGTGATATCTTCCAAAAGGACTCAAGAAATATTTGGAAGAGACTCTTGGCAGTATTGGTATTATCAACGTCTGTTCTAATCATAAATCCGTACGGTTATAAATACTTAGACTTTTTGTTTTCTGCAGCCACTAAAAATCGTGAGTATATAACAGAGTGGTGGTCTGTTTTTAGCAGAATGCATTTTTTATATTACTTGCCGTGCGCCATATATGTAGTATTAGCGTTCCTGTGCAATGTCATTAATATAATTAAATTAAAAAAGATTAACCTGACAAAAACTATCGTTCTTTTTGTTACGTTGTATCTGGGACTTGCGCACGTCAAGCTTATCCCTGTTGCACTTATTGCTGCGGCTGCCCTATGCTATAATGAATTTTGCGGCTTGGTTCATCCAATAAAGGCTTGGATGAAAAAAATAGAGAAGTCAGTTTATCTTGTTATTATTGTGATGGCTTGCTTTATTCCGCTTTCATCACCTCTGCATCCCCGTGCAAGTTTGTATAAATTCCCATTATATGAAATCGAATTTTTACTTATTAACAATATTAAAGGAAATATAGTTGCACCTTTTGGGCTTGGAAGTTATGCGGCCTACAAATTATATCCGAATAATTTAATCTTTATTGACGGGCGGTATGAAGAAGTCTATTATGACAAAGAATTTTTATTACTTCGAAATACATGGCTTGCAGAATCTAATTGGCAGGATATTTATAAAAATTACCAAACAGATATAATAATGCCTCCTAAGACGGATAATCTATACGAAGTTCTAAAGAGCAGTCCTGATTGGGTACATATATTTGACGGTAGATTATGTGGTATATTTGTGAGAAAAGGTATGGAAAGGAGCTCTTATCTTGAACCGGAATACGGGTTAGATTATTACAGGCGCACAATGTTTTGTTCAAAGAGTTTTGGATGTTTTAAATGAAGAAATTTTGCATAAAAATACAAAATGTAAAACTTTTGATTTTAATATTTTTATTATCTTTATTTTTAAGCTGTCTTACAACAAATTATGACTATGATTTGTTTGCACGCCTGGAAGTTGGAGAAATTTTTTATAAAACAGGGCAAATTCTGAAACATTGTCCTTTTTCATATACAAGGACCCATGTATGGTATGACCATGAGTGGGGTGCAGGTGTTATTTTCTACACCTTTCTTAAATTTTTCGGTGCTTTTGGATTAATCCTTTTAAATGCATTGCTCCTGTCCGGAATTGCCTATTTTATTCAGAAAAAATGGGGTACAATGTCGGTTTTCTCCTCTGCATTATTTCTTGTAACATTGCATTATACACATGATGATTTAATACGATGCCATACGTTTACCTTTTTCTTTTTTGCGGTCTTTATATTTTTACTGGATAAATATAGAAGAGAAAACACAAATCTTATATGGCTGTTGTTTCCGATGAGTGTTGTCTGGAATAATCTTCATGGCGGTGTCGTTTCAGGACTTGGAATAGCCTTTATTTATCTTGTCGGCTTAATAATAGAAAAGAAACCTTACAAAAAGCTTTTGGCTTCTTGGATTGCATCTATATCAGGTTTGATAATAAATCCTTATGGTTTGAAATATATTGCATTTTTGTTTTATGCCGCTACATTAAAGCGATATTATATTCTGGAATGGTATGATGTTTTTCAGGCATATCATTTTTTGTATTATCTTCCGGTATTAGTTGTAATGTTTGGAATGCTGGCATGGCGTTTGTATACAGATATAAAGAAGCGTCATCTTGATTATATCGAGTATGCGGTTCTCGCTGTAACTCTTTATATGGGGTTAGCACATATAAAGCTTTTAGGGCTTTCACTTATTGCAATATTTATGTACTGCTCAATTCCTATTTGGAAAAAAGCAGAAAAAATAACAAGCGCTGTAATTTTGGTGATGGCATGTTTAATTCCGTTATATTCTCCAATGATTCCAAGAGCTACTTTCGGGATATTCCCTTTGAAGGAGGTAGAATTTTTAAAAATTAACAATATCAAAGGTAATATTTTAGTTCCATTTGAAATGGGGAGTTACGTCAGCTATAAACTTTATCCTAATAACCTGATATATATGGATGGAAGGTATGAAGAGGTATACTATCCCGATACTCTGGAAGATTTAATGGATTTTTGTAATAAACGGGGCGGCTGGCGTAAGGTGCTTAATAAATATGATACGGATATTGTTATGGTAGAGAAAACAGATCCTGCTTATGGAGCTATGTTTGAAGAAGAAAGTTGGAAACATTTATATACAGGCTCTTTATGCGGAATTTTTCTCAGAACAGATAAAAATATAATACACACAGAACTTGCACCGAATGAAGATATAAATTATTATAGAAGAAAAATCTTTGAAAATAATTTGGAAGAGATGACCTTGGAGGCGATTGATGACTAATCCTTTAAAATATACTTGTTTATTTGGTGGCGGTGCTGTCAGGGGGATGGCTTATATCGGAACTATTCGAGCCTTAGAGGAGCTTGGAATTGAGTACGATATAATAGGTGGGTCATCTGTGGGTTCGATTTTTGCTGCACTTGTTGCGTGCGGGTATAAATCTTATGAACTTGAAAATCTGTTTATGAAAGTAAATTTTGACTTATTTAAAGATATTTATCTTGGCTTTGGGAAAGGTTTTGCATTAAGTAAAGGTGAGATTTTTCAGGATTGGATTAACGAGCTTTTATCAAATAAAGTTAAGCATGCAAAAGGCTGTAACGTAACTTTTAAAGATATAGAAAGAACATTAGTTGTAATGACGACTAATTTAACAAAATTTTGTCCTCAAGAATTTTCTGATATTGAGACTCCGGATTTTGAAGTAGCACAAGCAATTAAGATTTCGTCAAGCATGCCGGGCCTAATGGCTCCGTATGAGTATGGCGACAGTTATCTTGTTGATGGTGATTTACAGAAGGCTTCGCCGATGTGGAGACTATCTGATACTTTGAAAAATTCTGAGAGCAGAATTCTGGAATTTCGTCTGGAAGGCGACTGCAGTAAGGATGAAAAAAATCCGATATCCTTTATTAATACAATTTACAGCTGTGTGACAGATATTGCGACCGATTTTGTTACAGAATTATATGGGCAAAATGACAGATATGATTGTATAAGTATTAACACTGGCGATATTTTCTTTGCGGATTTTAATTTAAATAAGGATGCAAGAAGAAACTTGATTAATATCGGATACAATATTACAATGGATTATTTTAAAAGAGTTCTTCCTGCTAAAAAGGAAAAACTGACGGAAGTATACTCGCTAATCTCTACTTATTTGAAGAAGGCTCAAAAGGGGCTGAGGGCTAATAATGTTGAAGAAGTTCAGTGGTGGTTTGGGGATATATTTACAGTTCTATGTGAGAATAAGGAAATCATTGATCCTTGTATATATAATAAAATTTTGGATATGAAAAATGAGTTAGTTAAAGGCTCAACAACCATTTTATTTTTCCATACGTGTTTTAAAGGTGCAAAAAGGCTTGAAGCTCAGATGAGGGATGTGATTTATTCTATAGATTCAAGAATTGCTGATTTAAAGTTGTATCTCCAAAAAATGGAATGAAAACTGTAACGAAATGTAACGATTTTTATAAAACCTGTTATTACTTTATCGATATGTGGAATATATTTAGTATATAATAGAAGTCAGGGAATGTGACGTCGTTATGTATTTATCCAATCATCACAAGCAGAATAAAGAATTAGGCTTG
>CALUSZ010000030.1 GCA_944323495.1 Candidatus Gastranaerophilales bacterium | reverse complement strand
TGTTTTCTGATTTTGTAAGTTTTATGTATTTCTTTGCCAAATTAACTTGCTCTTTCCGTAGTTGTAGCACATTGGATTTGCGGAAACCAGTATGCAAAGCCACTAATACTATAACTCTATGCAAATCACTAGGTAATAGCTTTAAAAATTCTTCTTGTACATTTAATGGTAATACTACACTCCTTACATTATCTTCAATATATTTTTTTACTTTCCGGCATGGATTATAATCTATATAATCATTTTCTATCATAACATTATAAGCCTTGTTTAAAGCACTATAATACCTATTAACAGAGGAATTTTTTAGAAATTCTCCTTTTTTATTTCTATGTGATTTTAATTCTAATTTCATGTTTTCTATGTCACTCGGCAATATCATTAAAATATCCCTGTTTTGTCCGAAATAGTCAAGAAAAAATGTTGCAAATGTCAAATCTGTCTTATAGGATTTTTTATTCGCCCTAGAATATTCAAGATATTTATTCAGCATAAATTTTACAGTATAAACCGTTTTCTTTTCTTCTTCTTTTTTTACAAGTCCTAATTGTACTTGTCGTAGTTGGTATCTTATGCCATCTTCTAAAGCAATAGCTTCTTTTTCAGTTTTAGCACCATCACAGAGTTTGTGATAGCGTTGGTCATTAACCTGTCCACGACAATACCACTTACCATTTTTCTTTTGGTAAACACTCATATAGATTGCTCCTTTCTGTAAAAAGGGGAGTTTTATAACTCCCCTAGAATAAATTTTTCTAATAAAGGTTTTCTTATTCTGACAACGCCGCCGATTTTGAAGATTAATTGAGGTGGTATATTTTTACGCCTAATCCAGCTTCTAACTGTACTTTCCTGTGTTTTAAATATTGCGGCGGCTTCTTTAATAGTGAGTAAATTTTCATTTTCTAAAATTCCGTTTAGCATGATTGACACCCCCTAAGCAGTTTTTCTTAGGTTATGTGCCTTGACAGTTTCAATCATTTTTTTTACTTGGGGCGGTTGTTCTTTGCAGAGAACATATTCCTTGATTTTTGAATCAAGACGTTTTTCTGTATCACAGAATACACTGTAAATATTGATTTTACGTTCTTTTAACCTGCTGATACACTTTGCTAAATATTTAATATTATATAAATTGATGCTTTCTTCTGGGGTTATCTTGCCATAATTAATTAAATGACTTAATACCATATCAACTTGTGACATATTAGATTGTGAATATAAGTTACCGTTCATGTTGAAATTTCTCCTTTACAGTTTGTGTACTTGCGTCATAGTAAAGTTCTGCGGTCTTACCACCTTCGGTGTGCCTTGACTTTTCGATAATAAACCGTAAGTCGAAATCTCTATATCTATCAGGCTCAAAGTATGCAGGGCGGTGTATAAAACACACAGTGTCTGCATCTTGTTCAATCTTTCCAGAATCTCTTAAATCCGACAACCTTGGTCGTTTGTCTTGTCTGTCTGCATAACCCCTGTTAAGTTGGTGTAATACATAGAAGGGCTTATTTGTTTCCATAGCAGCTAATTTTAGCTCTCTGGAGATATCTCCTATTCGTTCGTAACTTGATTTCGGATTACCGCCGCTAATCAAGCCCAGATAATCTATAAAAACAATATCGCTATCGGATTTCTTGGTTAATGTTTTTATCTTTTCAACAGTTATGTTGTATTTAGTACAAATCTTAATGGGTAATGATGGTAATACTTCATAAATGTATCTTTGATATAAGTCCGTTTCAAATCCGGTAAGGGTTTGAGTTCTTAATTTACTGGCATCTATTCTCGCTTGTGAACAGATAAGACGATTTTGAATCTGCTTTAAGGACATTTCTAAACTAAAAACATCAACCTTGAAACCCTGTTTAGCAATACTTGCAATTAAATTAATCATCATACAGGTTTTTCCCATGCCTGGTGCACCTGCAAAAATTATCAGGTCTCCGCCTTGCATACAGCCAAGCTTGCTATCTATTGAGGGATAACCTGTTTTTATCAACTTAACATTTTCATCTTTTTCAAGGAGTTTTTCTGCATCATGAGTTATATCTAATAATAATGAGGTATCTGTATATTTTTCTTTTTCCTTTTGGATTTTTTCGATTTCATTATAGCAAGTTGCATTTTTTGTGATTCTGTCAAAATATGCTTCCTGGATTTTATTAACGTAAAATTTGTAATTCACATTAGTAATGAAATTTTCTTGAAGCAAAAGGACATTTTTCTTATCTTCATTACCATATAACTTTTCTGCTATATTAAATACATTTACTTCTTTGCCGGAATTAAACAGAAGTTCAGCAACTTCAAAAACTTTTGCAAACAAACGATTTGTAAACATCTTCTTAGATAGCTGACTTAAAATTGTCTGTTGCATATCCCTTTTAGATGCTACTAACATAGAGGTTATTTCCTGTTCGTAGTCATTTAATAAAAGCATTTGTATTTAATTTCTCTCTCTTCAAGTTTGGGGGTTAAGCGGCTTGTTCTGTTTCCGGTAATTCTTCACCTTCACAGACTTCAATATCTTCATATTTGTTTAGTTCAGAGTTCCATTTTACTTTTTTGAAATTCCAGCCAATAAGCTCTATTTTTGTATGTTTCTTGCCATCTTTTGATTCATACTCATTTATGCTTATCTTACCGTTAATTCTGATATAATCACCTTGAACACAACATTCTGCAAGACGTTCCGCAACATTATCTTTCTTTGTATTAAAAAACAATATCGGAAATGTTTCGTATTCATCTGTTTTTGGCTTCTTTTTCCCGAGATAGATACTTGTCATGCAAGTACCATTATCAAAATATTGAATTTTAAGCCAATTTAAACGACCAAGAAGTTTAAATTCATTCATCTACAGCGTTCCTTTCTATATTTTTATCGTCCCAGTTGGTTATGTCTTTTACTTCGGACATATCAGCAAGAACTCTTATTTTAGTCGTATTATCCATATCCAAAGCCTTACGGATTTCTACGGATTTTGGAAGTGTTTTCATCAACTGAAGCAAAACTGTTTTTTTGCACATAGCATTCTCATCTGTAACCCAAGGTGAATTTGCACTGAAATGAGGGTCTTTGATTTTTACATATTTTTTCTCTGTTTCATCAAATTCCATTTCAATATATGATTTTGAGTGTTTTTTGGCATGATTTATACATTCAGACTTGCTCATTACTTTAAAAACACTTGTACCATTTGCCAAATGTGCTATCGCATAATATTTAACAGGCTTACCTCTATTAACTTCGCCATTTTCATCTGGAATATCATAAGGTATATGTTTAATGTATTCCTGCGTACCATATTCATAGGCAAAGTAATCTTTATCATAGACAGTGTGCATACTGACCTTTAGTCCAAGTTCATGCCTGTAAAATAATTCAACGTACCCTTTATAACCAATAACAAACTGAACTTCTTTGAGTTTAGTCCATTTACCGTTAATTTTTCTTGAATTATTAAATACAAGAAAATATGCATGCCCATCTACATCTGGCTCTAAACCTAATTGAGCAGCTTGAAATAAAGCTCCTAAAAAGGATTCTTGTGTGCATTCCGCAAGTTCGGGATTTTTCCGAACTGTTGTTAAGGCAATTCTGCCAAGCCTTTCGGCTGTCATGTGTGAAGGCAGAGCCTTACCCAATTCAGTTAAATTCTTTTGAATTAAGTCCATAATTGGCTTAGATTTCTGCCTTTGTTCAATTACTTGCGTTTTTAATTCTGCAATTTGTGTACTCATACTATCCTTTCTGTCTTGCGACCTTTTTTCTTTTTTTTCTTGTTATATTGGCGTACATTTCCCATATTTTCACCGCAGAATGGGCAATAATAGTACCCAAATGATACTATTAGCTCATTCTTGCGTGGCGTACCACCGCAAAATTCGCATCTCATTTTGATTTAATCCTTTCAAATAGTTGGTTATGCAGCTTTTTTCTGTTTTAAAAATACTTTTAAAGACCGAGTGGTTGATTTATCCGTATATTTTTCATACAAATTATCTGCTTTTAGACGTTCAGTATTTACGACAGGTCTTTCTTCCGATAACCAAGATACCTTGAATTTATCGGTTAAAATTCCGGCATGGGTGTTAATGATATTTTTGAGTTCTGCTTCTAACATCTTCTTTTCTACATCAAGAGTTTTTATTCCTGCTTTGACTTCCTGTAATTTCTCAATCTTCTCTTCGACATCTTGATATTCTAAATAATCCTCGCTATGCGTAGAATATACCTTTGATAATGTATTACTATCTTCCGGACTTAATGCAGGCATGGTTTTTGTCTGAACACAATTCCAAAATTCTACAGCCATATCCACCATAATATTAAATAATTCTGCATCAAATTCAATTTTTCGGTACTTAAATTTTTGACCGCCAATTAGGACTGCAATATAACAAACTTTTTTACCTAAAATTCCCATATACCAAATGCACTGCAAAACATATTCATAAGGGGTATTCTGCTTTATAATTTCTTTTTTCTCGCCATTTTCTTCTACTATTATTACTTCGTCTTTCCATTCATCTTGCTTATAGCTACTGCAAGTTTTACATTCCAATAACTCTTCAGAACCTACAATAAGTCTATCAACGTGAGCGGCAAGAAATGGATATTTTTTATGAAAGTATATTTTATTTGTTTTGCGGACTTTTTTGCCAATTTCTTTTGCAAATTTCTGTGCAACAAAATCTTCAAGTTCTACACCAAGTTGAACAGCTTCATTATCTGATAGATCATCAGGTTCAATTTCTCCAGTTTTTTCAAGCCACAAAGTTAATGGGGTTTTCCATCTGCTCATCATCATAACTGATGCAATATCAGAACCGCCAATATACTTTCTGCGTTCTTCTGCGGTAAACATAAGTTTACTCCTTTCTGTGTTTAGTAAAGTTCATTATCAAAACTGCCATTAACAGTAAGATATGTGTAATCATTATAGGCAGTGTTATCTTCAATAAAAGCATAATCTGTCGTATCACTACCGTCTGCAAAGGCTAAAATCAGTTCAGCATCTTTGTTTTCAATCCTTTCTAACTCTTCAATAACCTCTTTAACCTTCATTTTCTTCTCCTTTCTTTGGCACAACAACTAAACCTGCATAGATAAGACATAAAAAGACAGTCTTACTATGGGGTTTTTATTTGTATTGCCTTTAAAACCTACTCTCTCTAAAATTAAAATGTTGTTTATATTATTAATCGACTTTGTTAATCTGTCAATACATATTGACAAGAAAAAAATATTGCATTACAATTTGTCATAGCTAGGAAGTGCGAAAAACTGTCTGTAAGGACAAGATATTACAATTTGTAAAACTTTTTGTTCAATAAAATGTGTCAATACATATTGACACAGATATAAGGAGAGTTATGGCTATTATAGAATCTTTACAAGACATTAGAACTAAATTTAAACATAAAGATATTTTTGAACAATATGCAAAAGAAATTGAAAAAATTTCTGCAACAGAATATGCAGAGATTCTTGATACAACAAGACAGAATATAAGCTTAAAATTTAAAAATGATTCATACCTGCTTCTAAAAGAACAGTTACGCTTAGTAAAACATTTAGAAAATATTAATGCTACAAATTCACAGTTATACCAAAAACTCTATATAGATACACGAAAAGATTATAATGAATCCGAAAATTCCAATATTCCTGTTCGTGCCGAAGTGTCTGCAAGTTGCGGTACAGGAAGAGATGTTTATGATGAAGATATTACCGATAAATTATCTCTACCAAATAAACTGCTTGATTTTTTCAAAGCTAATAAACACATGACAGAAATAATTTATGCCAAAGGTGATAGTATGCTTCCGGAGATTAATAACAATGATATGTTATTAGTTGATAAATCTCAAACAAATATTCGCAACGGTTGCATATACGCTTTTAATTATAATGGTGAGATGATGTGCAAACAGCTAAGTACAAGTAATGATAATGTTATAGCAGTATCAAAAAATCAAAGCTTCCCACCGTTCATAATTGATAAATCCTTGCATTTTAAAATCATCGGGCGTGTTGTTGGCTTATTTCATTCGGTTCAGTAAAATTTTTGTCTTTCACAATATTATCATAACCTGTAAAATTTAACTCATAATTGCCATCAAACGTTGCATGACAATTATTACAACAATATCGGTAGGATAATAGCAGTCCATCTATTTCACTGCCGAGACATTCTATATTTTGACTAATACAAACCGGACATTGATAATCGTCCGGTTGTTCTTCCTCAATTCTATAACCGTTAGCTTCCCAGAAGCTTATAGATTGTTCATAAGTTTTTACTTCAAAATCCTTATCATAATCATCGTCCATTGTAAAATGTTCATGATAATATCTCGTAGCATCATCTATTACTTGTAATTTGGTTAAGTATTCTTCCACATATTCGTTTGTTTCGTCCTCGACATCAATTCGTTTGTACATATTACTACTCCTATAACTTCAAAACTGTAAAAATCCTCATTACATGCCGGACAATAGTATGCAAAATCTTCTTTGCTTGATTTGTATAATCTGCCATTACAACGAGGACATTTT
>CALUSZ010000029.1 GCA_944323495.1 Candidatus Gastranaerophilales bacterium | reverse complement strand
GAAAATCCAAAAGTTTAGATTTTCTCAAAATGCTTATCTTTTGGTCTTTGGTTCGGAATAGTGTAGTGCTGGCGGTCTATCTATTGTTTTCGGTTGCTTGCTTCTTTACCGTACATGAGCATTTTCTGAATTGTTGTCACAATCAGTTTCTTATTAGGGTTCTTCATTTGTTCAACAAGAACTTTTGTATCGTCAGTATTATCAACACAGTCCTTCTCGAACTTATTAAACTCCTCTGTTGTTTGTGTATCAAGGTCTTTTCTGTCAATTAAGAAGAAGACTTTTGATATACTAGGTTCTTTCTTCAATAAGTTAGCACATTTCCAGCTAGTCAGGGTTTTACCTGAACCTGTAGTATGCCATATATAACCGTTAGAATTAGTATTCAAGGCTTGACGCATAAGAGCTTCTGTTGCATATACTTGATACGGTCTCATTACAATAAGGTTTTTGTCTGTATCATTTATAACCATGTACTTAGTTAGCATTTTTAAAAGTCGATTCTTTTCAAGGAAAGCAGATGAGAAGTTATCAAGTATGTTAATACGTTCGTTATCTTCTTTAGTCCAATAGAACGTCAGAGACTTCAATATTCTGGCTTCATTGGTGTTAGCAAAGTATCTGGTTTCAACTCCATTAGAAACAACAAATATCTGGATATACTTAAATAATTCTTTGAAGGAATGAAGTCTGTATCGGTCAATCTGGTCGATAGCTCTATTTATATCAACTCCACGTCTTTTAAGTTCAATCTGAATCAATGGTAAACCGTTTATAAGGATTGTAACATCATAACGGTTAACATATTTACCTTGAACAGTAACTTGATTAGTAACTTGATATGTATTATTCTCAGGTGCTTCATCAAGGAAATATAGATACACTTGAGTTCCGTCATCTCTATCCAGTACAAACTTATCTCTAAGCTGTTTAGCAGATTGATAAACAGTCTTACCGTTCAAGTATGTTAATACTCGTTCAAATTCCTTGTCAGAGAGGTCTTTACCTTCAAGAACATTCTTGTTCAATAGGTTTAGCTGTACTCTAAAGTTAGCTTCAAGGTCTTTGTATTCGTTCAAACGAACATAAGTATAACCTTGTGTCTGTAACTTTGCTATAAGTTGTTTTTCCAGCTCTGCTTCACTTTGATAAGACATTCCTAACACTCCTTGATAACATCTTTATCTTAACATGAACAAGAGCGTTAAGAATAATCTTCAAAGTTTTAAAACTTTATAAGATAAGTGGTATATGAGGAAATATAATCTAAATTAATGTTTTCATGCCAGCATCGTCCACCACGTCTATAACACAGGCATGGTGGACTCATTATAGCACTCTCTATGACTGGAATTAATTCCTTTTATACATTTGAGGTTTGCTTAGTCGATACCGGGAAGCAACTTAGAAGCTATATAAGAGGTGTATTTACTGGACTCTTTTTTCTTTAGAGCATTCGCTTTCTCTATTGGAGTTGGAGCTGTATCAACATTTGAAGTTTTAACAACTTTGTTCTTTTGTTGTTCTTGCTTCTTTTTCTCTAGGTTAGCTTTTAATATTGCCTTCATAGTATCAAGTCTTTTTTGATAATCATCCATTTTTAATTTTCTCCTAATCTAACGATCTGTTTATGTACAAATACTTATGATTTACGTAGAAAATGTACTCTTTCTTACATCTGTTAAGTACAGTCATAAACCTATTAAAAGGTAGAAACCTACCCTTTAACTTACTTTGAAGAAACGCTTGAAATTCTTCATCTTCAATAAAATCATAATCATCTTGATTATACTTATCCATTTTAATCTCCTTGCCTGCAACAACAGGCATTATAATTCCTAACGCTGTACTAATTTTCGGTATTGTGAAGATATTATATCGAGGTTCACTAATGTTACCAATTCCTTGTATGCTTCAAATTTAACTTTCATTTTTTCTTCGGTATCAAGTATAAAGTATTTATGTAAGCTATCTTTATGCGAAAGCATATCTTTTACAGCACTATTATTTATTTCAAAAGGTGTTTGTTTTAACAAGAATGCTTTCATGCCAGCTTGATACAAGTTATTAAGCACCTGTGCTATTCTGGTATGGTCTTGAATATATTTATGTTGCCCAAGGTTATATAATAACGATGACAAACAGATTGTCAGTTTCTCAGCCTTCCTTATGTCTTGTGCTTCGACATTTTCAGCTACTGCTGATTTTGTCGAATATTTGATATTTGAAACATATTGTAGGTAGTTAACAAAGGTATAACAGTAATCCTGCTGGTGCAATTTCAGTGATTTGTAATACCCTATAGGCTGCGTATATGAGTATTGCTTGATAGACTTAGTTATAACATTTGATACAATTTCAAATGCTACAATTTCCGGGATAAACTTATAAGAATTAACCAAATTAATAGCTTGAAGTTCTGTCAGAGATGATGATATTTCATCAATTGACTGATTAAGTTCAAAGTCATCATTACTAAAGAATTCAAAAGGTATTATGAATGGTTTGAGCTCATCTGTTTTATCCCTAAAGACAGCAGAACTGTTAGTTGCGTAAGTTAGTATCAACTCCAGCAAATTCAGTGCATTCAATGATATCACATTCTCGCCTAATATACGAATAATTGTCATAGGGGCATTATATGTGTGTGTTATTGAATTGGATAGTAGGAAATAGTTGTTTTGGTTTACTAGAATACGCTCCGATAAAGATAGGACTTTGTCCAATTCTTTAGGTGCTAAGACTGGTGCCGTATTTACAGTAAAGAGCGAAGCTCTGTTTGAGTAGGTCGGCAAGGTTGACTTCGTGAACTCTAATTCAAAGGTATCAACTACTGTAATATCTTCAATAGGTTGAAGCTGCTGTAATTGTTCTGTCATTGAACTATCTACCAGCACATAGTGAGAATTTGATGTCCATTGTTCTATGAAAAACTTGTTTTTTATATAAGGTTTAATTAGCTTGATTGCCATATTTGACCACTTTATGCAACAGCATTTATGGTCATCTGGCATGGTTAATGTATATATCTTTGAAACAGAACTGTATAAATCAGTCGCTGCCTGATGTGCTGATATAATAGGTTTTCCAATGTTATCTTTGATAACATAACCTGAATTAATAAGTGCTTGTAATTTGCGTGTAATATACGCTATTTCTTCGTCATAAGTTTTTACTTTCATTATATATTCCTCTCTGTTGTTGTATACACTAAAATATAAACTCTCCTACTTCGGTTTAAATAAATTAAGGTGGAATATATATTACTCCACCTTATCAACAACCAAGAGTATATATTTCAAACTAAAATATAATCTCAAGGTGTGGCGGAATAATCCCTTCTTCTTCTTTTTCATCTTAGATACTTAGTATCTAAGAATAACGAAATAATAGAATTATTTTGATATATTATTAGTTCTATTTATTTTAATTTGTTATAAATAATTCTATTAATTCTTTATTCTACTTATTCCTTTAATCTATTTATTCTTATGTAGAATTGATTAAAAAAATGAATTAACTTCAAAACCAGATATAACTTGATAGTTATTCAAAAGTGATAGTTATTTATTCGAGTTGAAGTAGCATTTTAATTGTATTAATACTATACTCATCATGTAGTGAGTAATGAGCTAACTTCACACAATAAGGTTCGAAGTTCAACCCATTGCTTGCCCCATAAAATACCTGATAACAAGAGTTATCAGGTATTTTATTATTTGGTGTTTTTGGGATTTAAAGAACACAACAGACCGTAAGGTCTGTCTGGGTTCAAGCGACCTGTGAGCAGAGTGCGAAGGTATTTTGCTTCTATGAATTTCATTCTTAGAAGCAAAAACCGAAGACACATTTAATGCGAACAGGTCAAGACAATCCCACACTACCCGCCCCACTATTAAAACCCTCGCACAGAGAGGTGTTTAACTTTTTAAGGGGTATAATTATCCAATTAAGGGTAAAATAACATTAAAAATATTTAATAAACCACTTGAAATAGATAAGAAATAAGTTATAATAAAAGTAGGGTGAGGGTTTTCCTAGATACCCTCAATGCAGACCCTACAACAATGATGAAATAATTAGTAAAATGTGTCCTATGACGTTAAGGCCATATTTTATTTTTGCTCTAATGTTTTCAATCATAGTCATAATCACCTCCTTTCGTACACCTTCTGCAGAGAAGTTTGTCGTGCGTTGAAAGGTGGCAAGGTCTGTCCTACTTTTGGCACTATGGCCAATAAATTATTTTAATCTTCAATGCACAATTACAAAAATAAAGCAGTTCTCCGCTGCCACGGCTCACGGTTCATCGCAAACGAGCAGAGACATTCCAAAGCGAAACCACGCTTTTGCCTGAATACCTTAAGCGCAAATCGAGCAAAAAGCGGGGCGGAAGCGGCGGAGAACTGCTTTATTTTTAAAGTCCTATATTTTGTTCCAATTTCAGTGTGTCAATAATTGTTAAAACAGAATACAAATCGCTTACAAGAATTAAAACAGACAAACACAGGCATTTTTTTTCTATCCTGTTCTATAGGTTCCAGTTTAGGGAGAATGTTTTTATTATAAAATAAACTAAATTTTTGAGAAAAAGAAGGTTTCTTTTCAGTTGTTTTTACTTTTCCGTTTTCCATATTCAACCCTTCTATACCGCTATATCATTCTATAGATAATCTTTTGCACTAACCGGCTGCCTTGATGCCGCATCAGTTTCAAAATAACTTAAGTTTGCAGCTTCACCTGCACAAGAGGCGAATAAAGAACCCGGGAATATCTGTATAGAATTTCTTAATTGTGTTAAAGCCGAATTATAGAATCTTCTTGAAGCAGAAATATGTTCCTCTACTTCATTATAAGTCTGCATTGCCTGCACCATTGTAGCGTCTGATTTTAAAGTAGGATAATTTTCCACATTTACCATGAAAGCTTTAAGCTGCGTGTCCAGTTCAGCCTCTGTGGCAAATTTTTCTTTGGAACCGAGTTTTGCATTTATAGCTTTCGACCTTAATTCCGTTATTTTGCCAAATAACGCATTTTCATGATCCATAAATTTTTTAGCTATTGTTAATAAGTTAGGGATTAAATCATATCTTTTTCGAAGTTGAACATCTATACCTGATAATGCTTCCAAAACAGCATTTTTATTTCTTACAACAGAAGCATACAATGAGTATATAAAGAATATCACTACTACGGCAAGTACAGCAAACAGTATCAACATCATAATTTTTTAATTTCCTCTCTTATATTGTGGGTATCTTATATTGTTGGTAATACGTACAAATTATAACATTATTTCTATAATATAGAAATACACTAAAAAAAAGATTTATCTATCCTTTCCCGTCAAAATAAAGCGGTTCTTCGTCGCCTGCTTGCCCTGTTCAAAGCGACAGGCTTTTTGTTCCGGTTTCAAAAGTCAAACAAGATGTAAAAGCAATATTAAATAAATTAGGGTTAAAAAATCGTATACAAGCGGCAGGTACAGCCGCTTTATTTATTAATAGCACTAAATCTTAATTATCGGTTTATACTTTTTTACTACCGGCAAGACAGCTATCCAAAATATTATTTGCAAATCGTTCCCAGCTATAAATTCCGGAGGTTTCAAAAGCTTTCATACAATAATTCTGGTATATTGAAAACTCATTGTTATAAATTTTAATCACTCGTATTATAGTTTGAATAAAATCTGACAACTTTCCCCGATTAAATACAAATCCATTCTGAGAATTAATAATCTCGGATACTCCGGCATTTGAGGATACAATACAAGGTTTACCGTACGCCATTGCCTCCAAAACAACAAGCCCAAAGGCCTCATGAATTGACGGTAAAATCAGAACATCTATTGTAGAATAAAACTCTTTCATATCAGATTGTTTAGGTAATACTTCCACGCACTTACTCATTCCAAAAATATTTACCAGCCCCTGCATTACTAAATCTCTTTTATACCTTGGGGCAATAATCTTAACATTAAATTTGTAACCGCATAACTTGACCAGACCCAATACGAATAATAACAAATGCCCTCCTTTGTTAAAAGAGCTGTTAGCCACAATACCAAAAGTTATGTTTGCATTTTTCTTTATTTCCGGCAGTGTATCAAAAATCTTAGTACATGCCGGATAGACAACTCTTATATTCTCAGAAGGTATGCCGAAATTTTCTTGATAATCCTTTTTTATAATTTCAGATACTGCAATAAATCTGCAATCTTTCGCACATTTAAAACATTTTTTGCTAAAAGCCAACTTTTTATGCCCGAAAATATTCCTAAAAATACGGGAGAAAAAAGGAACATTATTACATTTATACTGCGGGGAATGGCACTGAAGAAGACCGGTCCTGTACAATTGCGGAATATTAGCAGTTAAAACGATATCAAACTTTTCCTTCTCTACAATTTTATCAATTTCATCTATGTAAGAGTCATTGCGATACCGGTACGGAATTTCAATTACGCGGACATTATTAATTGGCACGCTGCTATCAATTTCAGTAAAAACCGTCAGGTCTACATCTTTCATACCGGCAAATTCGCGAATTAAATTTCCTGTAACAACAATTCCGCCGCCATATTGGGCTCCACCGGCTATAACCTGACAGATATTTTTTGCAACAATTGCAACTTTTTTCATAAAACCTCTCTAAATAAAGCAGTTCTCCGCCACGTTCCTTATCGCGAGTCTTTCTCGGACATCTAATATACTGCATAAATATACCACAATATTCAAAATGATGCACTTAATAATTATATCTAAATTTATCCCCCTCCCCCATGGATTGTTGCAAGTTGTATTTTGAATAGTGCAATGGGGGATTTTAAGAAATATTAACGTTGATATCTAAGCTTACAAACCGCCTTACCGCAGGCTTTTAACCTGAATAAACTATCTGAATAGTTTATTACATTTGTATTGGATTGAATTTTCTATTAAAGTAGTTTGTATGAAGAGTTTCTTTGTTAAAAACATATACAGACTATTATTAAACCGGATATACAATCCATTCATTGCAACAAACCTTAAACCGATTGAGCTTAAGCTGCGTCAGGAAGATAAATGTCTTGTTATAGCACCGCATCCAGACGATGAAAGTATCGGATGCGGCGGGATAATGAAATTACATCCGGAGAATTTTGATGTAATTTGCCTGACTCACGGGGATGAAAACGATATCCGTTTTCAAGAAATGCAGCAGGCAATGCATTTTGCCGGGATAAATAGCTTTAAAATGTTAAATCTAAAAGATAAAAATGTTATTTCAGGACAAACTGAATTTAATACGATTGACATTTCTCAATATAACTACATATTTATCCCGTA
This sequence comes from Candidatus Gastranaerophilales bacterium, assembly GCA_944323495.1. Next base: position 2,573 of record CALUSZ010000029.1, on the reverse strand, counting down.
CATATTTGATCAACACAGAGATCATAAAGCCGTAAGCCTCTTACTTGCAAATAAGTTACGTAAATGCCGGTACAAATCAACATTACAAATTGCGTACTATGAAGTTTGGTCAACTATTAATCTTCCGCAATACTACGTTAATATAAGCAATGTCATTGAAGACAAAAAGAAAATGATAAACTTTCATAAGTCACAAATTGCCACCCGAAATTATGCAGACAAAATTCTTGGTTTAAATTCGTATCGGGGACTTCTACGTGGACTTGAAGCTGTCGAATGCTTTTCGATTATGAATGCAGCTGATTTTACACGAATAGTAGAGAGATTAACCTCCGGTATCACGGAGTAAATCGTCATTCTATACTTATTATCTATTTCGTTCTGACCGCTCCAAATAAAGCAGTTCTCCGCCACGTTCTTTATCGGAACTTTCTCGGACAACTACATGGGAAAATCGGTATCAACACATTCCCATTCCGGATAATAATAAATTGTCACATCATTTTTTGGTGAAATCTTAGCTGGCCCGCCTACAATAAAATTTGTCAATGAGCCGGTAGGCGGCAGAATTGTCAAAGCCCATTTTACCGGCAAAACTATATATGTCAGGTTCAACCCCTTTTTTATATAAGATGACTTCATTTTGGCAGAGTCTAAACCCGGGATTTCAAACCTGTCAAGAACAATCATTGCAGGAATCCCGTTCATCCCTTGTGTTGCAACCGTTTCAACCCGTGCTATTGCTTCTGTTCCGCGCGGCACAAGCAGTTTGTTCTTATAAAATACATCTTCTTTTACGCGTAAGCTGACAGTAGTGCCATTTATACCGTTTTTACTTCTTATAGTTTGCATCGGACGCATTACGATTGCAACCCTTGCGGTGCTTTCAAAATTGCACAACGGATTCGCGGCAGGTAATTCTTTACCTGCATAATCCTTCAAGGTTTCATCTACAAAAGTATCCTGTATGATAACTTTTGCCTGAGCCGTATTTATTCCGGTAAATACAAGTATAAAAGCTATAAAAATTCCGATTATTCTATTCATATTTCAACCGTTTCTGCGAAGATGTTTTTACTTTTTCCTGCAGCATGCCTCTGTTTTTTTCGGAAGTTAGAAGGAAATTTTGATAGTATTTATTTGTCAAATAGGTGTTATTTGCCAAATATTCAGGGTATTTGAAATAAATATACTCATAAATTTCAGCCATCCGTTTGCTTATGGTATTGTTAGTCAGGAAAAAGCTGAATCTTTTCTGTTCGCCCAGTTTATTTAAAAATACAATCATTGCGACAGGATTATAGCCGGCTTTTACCATTAAATCGACAGCACGTTTATCAAAAAACAGTTCATATTTTTTAGGCGCGCACTTCATCTGTGCAGATGTTACAAAACCTCTTGCGAAACCGTCATAAGAAAGTGTACCTTTAACTATCTCACGCGACAAAAATGCAGCCAGTTCGTTTTCGTCAGAGATATGGTTTATTTGATTTTTATAAACCACAATCTGTCTGCGCGTAATTGTTTTATCTGTCAGCATTATTGTTTTCTGGTCTTCATCGTTATATGTAAAAACCATACGTTTATCAATTCTGTTAGCATTTAGAATATTAAACGCAACGTTATCAATATAATGTTGAATTTTTAAATTATCATATATTTGGGTATCTGCAGCTTTGCAAACAGGTATAACCAATGTGCAAGCCAATATAGTAAATATAACCAGCTTCTTAATCATAAAATTATTATATTCAAAAACAAAATATTTCGCAAATAAAATATTTATAAAGACGCTGCCGGCATAAATAAAGCAGTTCTCCGTCGCCTGCTTGCCCTGCTCGCGCAGGTCAACCCGCGACTTCGCTGTCTAATACGTCACTCAAAAGTTTCGCTCACGTTCCTTATCGCGAAACTTTCTCGGACAAATAATGCAAAATAAAAAGACCATCTTAATGACGGTCAAGTAATAAAGGAAACATTAGTTATGTGTATGAAAATTTAGTTAATCAGATAATAAGTTAATCGCAACCTTTGGCTGCTGTTAATAAAGGTTATGAGAATTAACCCGGATTTATTCTCATCCATCAGGTCATATTCCACATTAACTTCTTGACCTATTAACAGGATTTTATTTTATTAACCGAAGGTTTTAAAGCTTGATTCTACGTTCTTTTCGATAACCTTTTCGACTGCATCTTTTTCATTAGAGATTGCGTCGTGTTCTGTATCAAGCTGTTTAAGTCGTAATTCAAGGTTTTTATCTTCAGCCTGAATTATTTCAATTTTAGCGTTAATCTCTGCAATTGATTGATCATATAAGGCTTTGTCATATTCGTACTGATTCATTGCATCATCGTAAGCCTTTTGATCGGTTATTGTATTAGTTGTCAACGCATACTCTTTACCGTCAATTGTGATATTTATATAACGGCCGGTTGAATCCTGTTCAAGATAACATCCGTCAACACCTTTAATCTCTTCAACTTTTTCTGCAGAACCTATTTTATAGGCCGCGATATAGGATTGAGAATTATTATTTGTATCGCTGTAGATTGCGCCTTCAACTTCTGTAC
>CALUSZ010000028.1 GCA_944323495.1 Candidatus Gastranaerophilales bacterium | reverse complement strand
TTGATGTAGAATTACTCAAAGAGCCGGTATTTAAAATTTTCGAAATGCTAGAGAAATATTAAGGAATAGTAATGAAAGATATAAAAAAGATAGTAGAAGAATGTGCTTTACAACATGTTGCAATAATAATGGACGGAAACAGACGCTGGGCAAAAGAGCGCGGTCTTCCATCTGCATTAGGACATAAAAAAGGTGTTGATGCTCTAAAAGCCGCAATGAGGGCTTGTGATGATTTCGGAATAAAGTATCTTACGGTATACGCTTTTTCTACAGAAAATTGGAACCGGAAACCTGAAGAAGTAAGTTTTTTGATGGATTTATTAGCACAAACACTTAAAAATGAATTAAAAGAGATGCATGAAAATAATGTTGTAATTTCTTTTATTGGTGATACAACAAAATTAAATCCGAAGTTACAGGAGATTTTGAATAACTCAGTTGAAACAACAAAGAATAATACAGGCGTAAATCTTCAAATTGCATTCAACTATGGAGCACGAGACGAGATTGTGCATGCAGTACGTGAAATTGTAAAATCTGGTGAAACAAATATTACGGAAGAAACTATTTCAAAACATTTATATACAAGAAATATCCCGGATCCTGATTTATTAATAAGAACCGGTGGTGAGATGCGTGTTTCTAATTATCTTTTATGGCAGATTGCGTATTCGGAATTTATTGTTCTAACTAAATTCTGGCCGGAATTTGATAAGCAGACTCTTGCAGAATGTGTAACAGAATACGCAAGAAGAAACCGCAGGTTCGGCGCATAACTAATTAAAATTTCTATTCACGAGATAAAATCGAGCTAGTATTTTTTCTCCCTAAGCGCATTGTGTGCCAAATTTTCTATATTGTCGTCTAGCGGCTCCGGTTTAAATCCAAGGGCAAGCTCAAGCAGGTAATCTGCAAATTGCGGATTTTTAGGTAAAAATGAACCGTGTAGGTATGTGCCAAATACATTTTTTAATCTTGCTCCTTCTAGCTTATCTCCGCCATTATTGCCGTTCCCAATAAGAACTGTTCCAATAGGTTCCGTTTCTCCCTCAAGATAAGTTAGTCCGCTGTGGTTTTCAAAACCTACAAGGGTGCCGTTTTCTATTAAATCTGTTTTAACAGTAACATTTCCGATGAATCTTTTGTCTCCGGCAACGGTATAAGCATCAAGCAGGCTTATTCCGGCAAGCCTTTCTCCATTATGAGGCTGGTAATAATGTCCCATAAGCTGATACCCTCCGCAGATACCAAGAAAAACCGCCATTCTGTCCCGCTCTTGGGTTAGGAAGTCCTTGTGCTTTTGAAGTTCTTTTGAAACTTCTATTTGCTGTAAGTCTTGCCCACCTCCGATAAAATAAATATCATGTTCTGAAATCTTATCTCCAATATTAATTTCGTCAACTTCAACATCAATTCCGCGCCACTCGCATCTTTTTTTCAGCGTTAAAATATTACCGCCGTCACCATAAATATTAAGGAGTTTGGGATATAGATGCGCTATTTTAATTTTTGTCATAAAGCCATTTCCTTAATTAATTTTACAGATTTTTGGCGTTTGTTAGTATGAGTTTTAATATATTCGTCCAGTAAGTCGAAGCATACCTGACAGACTTTTTCCGTAGCTTTTTTGTCATAATCGCTTTCATAATCAAAATCAAACTGCAGCATTGCCTGTAAAAAATCCCTGATTTTATGGTGCATTTTTAGTTTTACACCGAGGTGTTCATTACACTCTTTGCAAATTATTCCTCCCATTGTTGAAGAAAAGAACATCTCTTCGTCTAAAACCTGCTCTCGACAGCAGAGACAAGTATCAAGCTCGACGCAAAATCCCATAATAAGAAGGATTTTTAGCTGAAATTTGATTGCAGCAATAAGCATATCTTTTTTTTCCTGTGCATTTGAAATCCGGTTTAGTGCTTTGTATAACAAATCATAGATTTCTTCGGAAGCGGATTCAGAGCCTTCTCCAAAATTCATAACAACCTCGGAAATATAAGATGACAGCATTAATTTATCAATATCTTCTCTTGTTTTTCTAAAATGGTTAACAGTTTGAGCTTGAACAATTGTATCTAATGAGCGACCCTTAAGGAGTTGGAGAGAATTTGCAACCAATAAATCCATCCTTGCTCCTAATTTGCTTTTAGGTTTTTTAATCCCTTTTGCAACCCCTTTTATTAATCCATTTTCTTTGGAGTACATAACTATAATTTTATCTGCGTCGTTTAGGTTGTATGATTTTAAATTTATTGCTTCAGTAACATAATTATTCATAATAAGCCTTTGTTCCCTGATAAACTCCTCTGAATATTTTTTCCAATTCCGGCTCATCATTAGAATTTTCAAGCGCCTCTTCCTGTGAAATAAACCCTTTATCTGTAAGTATTGCAAGCGAAGTATTCATCGAAATCATATTATCAATAGTATTATCTCTTAAGAGTTCGTATATTTCGTCAGTATTATCTTTATTTATATAGTCCTTAATGGTAGATGTAACAACCATAATCTCGCATGCCGGATACCGTTTTTGTTCTTTTTCGGAATAAATAAGCTTTTGTGCAATTGTAGCTCTTAAGGTTTCAGATAATTGTTTCCTAATAAGATATCTATTTGATTCTTCAAACATGTTTACAATTCTATTAATAGTCTGTACTGCATCATTTGTATGGAGTGTCGAGAGAACCAGATGCCCTGTTTCAGAAGCCTTGAGCGCAGCTTCCATGGTTTCCTTATCTCTTATCTCACCTATAAATATAACATCAGGATCTTGTCTTAAGGCGTATTTAATACCGTCAGAAAATGATCTTGTATCAATTCCGACCTGTCTTTGAGAAACTATGCTTTTTTTACATCCGAATACATACTCAATAGGATCTTCAATTGTAACAATATGTTTTGCTGCAGTCATATTTATCTGGTTAATTAAAGATGCAATTGTCGTAGACTTTCCGCTTCCAGTAGGACCTGTAACCAGAATGATTCCGTTCTGATATTCAACAAAAGAGTGTAAAATTTCGGGAAGTTCTAAATCTTTAAGCTGTGGTATGTTATAAGATATATTTCTAATAACAAGTCCCGGCAGTCCCAGCTGTCTGTTATAATTAACTCTAAATCTTGAGCAGCCTTTAATTTCAAACATAAAATCAACATCGCAAAGAGTTAAAATTTCGTCTCTAATTGCAGTAGGTGCTATTTCAAGAATTGCACTATCCAAATCTTCTTTTGTAAGAGGAGTTATGTTCGTTTTTTTTATAAAACCATTTTTTCTAATATATGGTGGGTGTCCGACTTTTAGGTGTTCATCAGAAGCTCCGGTAGCAACAGCACTTTTTAAAAAGTGTATGATATTAAAATTCTCTCCCATACTTATCTCCTATACATTTAATCCTATCATTATTAAAAAATTTTGACAATAAGTTTACGCAAAAAAAAACCGGTTTAGGGCCGGAGATTGTATATAATAAATTAAGTTGATTAGCAAGAATAACTGCATCCGCCGCCAGAGAAGCTTGAACTTCCGGAGGAGAAAGATACCGATGATGATGCTATAGAACCGCAGGATTCACCTCCGCCGGCGTAAGCGATTGAGCCGCAGGATTCAGCTCCCGCATAAGCAATAGTGCCGTTTGTTTCACAAGCTTCACCAAATGCGACAATTGCAGCATCACTCGGGCCTGAATAAAAACTACAAGTATCTGTGCAATCTCCAGCTGGTGCGGATGATATAAGTGATGTATTATCTGATATTAAGTGTGTTGTTTTAGCTGCTGAATCAGAGCCGATAAACATAAAGCAGGTATTTTGTTTTTCATCTGTTGAATTTAATGTGAGCATAACCTTAATCCTTACTGTGAACTGTTTACATATATATAAAGTAAAAAAGATAAGTTTGATTTCACAACTTATCTTTTTCTTTACAAAAGTTTACAAATATAATTATTTCTTTTTTTCAAATTCATATACTCCAGGAAATGCATCTACCCCGGTTGTTTTCTTAGTAAACCAGTATTGGAATTTCGGGATATACGTAGATAGGAATGCGGCTGCAACTGCAAAACCTGCTGCAAAGTTAATTCCGCTTATGATAAGGTTTTTACGCTCAAATTTTTCTATAGCTGATTTATTGACCTTGCCATCTTTTACTGATTTGCAAAACCTCTCTACGTAATGTTCCATTTCGGCTTTTAGATTATATAGCTTCTTATTGGAAACATATTTGAATTCATTTTTATAATCTCCGCCTGTAAAGTTATCAAAAACCTTGTTAAGAAGTTCTGGATTGTTAATTTCTGCCTTATTATAAGCATCTATGAGCTGCTGTTTTGTAATAACAGATTCCCCAATCCTTTCAGGTTGAAGATTTGCCATTTTGTGCGCTCTTTCAAGAATTTCTTTATCATCAATTAAACCTTCCAGTGTTTTCATCTTAATAACTTCAAGAGGTTTTTTCCCGCTTCCTTTTTCCCACTCTTTAGAATTCAAAATCTTTTCAGGAAGGACAGTCTCTTTTCCTAATACGGCTTCTTTGAATTCATTTACCCCCATTTCTTTATTGCCTATAAAATCTGCTAAATGTCCACTTAGAATTTCAGCTGTGTTTGGATTTAATCTTGAAGCTTTGCCTGTTTCAGCAAGATTAAGAAGGCTTATTACATGTCCTTGAGCCCACATGTAGAAATAAATAGAGCCAATATCACGGATTGCGATTTCGCGTCTTTCTTCTTTTCTTCTTGCATTATACATACGACCGCCGGCAATCCCAGCGTCGCTGGAGAGCAACTGACCCGTGTTTGTATTTTCTATCCAGTTAGTGAATTTATTAATAGAGCCAATCGCTACGCCTTTGAAAGCTACATTATTATTGACTTTTTGAGCTTCGTCCTTTCTTTCGCTCCTAACTTTTCTTGTAAGAGCTTGGTTAAGAGGAGGAACAATAAATCCTATAAAAAGGTTTGCAAGTACAATACTTGTCATAACCTTTGCCCCTTTAATTAAAGCAACCTGATTTGGAGTAAAATTTTTGGGAGCTTTCTTTTTCATAAAGTTTTCAAATGGCGTTCTTAAAACCTTATCAGTACCGACATCAAAATTTGTACCATTTGATTTAAGAATTTTTCCGACAACTCTATCTCCAAGCTTGTTTAGATACTTAACTCCGCAGAGCCAGACTATCGAACCCATTGACTCTTCAATAAACCTCTCTCTGGCTTCGTCTCCCTTTCCTCTTTTATAAGCCTGATATGTACGTCCTGCAACAACAGTAGCTTCTAATGCGGCGATAGGCGCTAACGCGTCAGCTTTTGTCATACTTGTTATTACTTTTGATAATGTATTTCCTGAAACTGGCTTTATCATAAAAATCTTTCTTTTAAATCGGCTGTTATTAGTAAAATCCCTAAAGAATATTTTTTGTTATTCTAATTAAAAATGTTACAAAAGTAAACATTTTGTTTAAAAAAGTTAACTACTACTTGTATTTAGATTTTGTTTTAATTATGATGATTTTAAAATGTACAAGTAGTCAAAATATAAGGAATAGCAAAAATGAATCCTATCATTAAGAATTTAGAAGCAGAATACACAACAAGAGAATTACCGGATATGAACCCCGGTGATACAGTTAGAGTATTCGTGAAAATCGTAGAAGGTAACAAAGAAAGAATACAGGCTTACGAAGGAACTATTATAGCTGAACACGGTTCAGGCATCAATAAAACTATTACTGTAAGAAAAGTATTCCAGGGTGTTGGTGTTGAACGTGTGTTCTTAGTTTACTCTCCACGTATCGAAAAAATCACCGTTCAAAGAAAAGGTGATGTAAAACGTGCTAAATTATACTATTTAAGAGAACGTTCCGGTAAAGCAACACGTATTAAGGAAAAAATTGAAAAAAGATAAGCTGCATATACACTGGTATCCCGGGCACATTGCTAAAGCTGAGCGTCAGCTTAAGGAAAAACTTAATTTAGTTGATGTTATTATTGAGGTGCGGGACAGCAGAATACCTTTATCAAGTAGTTATTCAGACATAAAGAAGCTTTTGGGTGATAAACCGAGGCTTCTTTTGTTGAATAAGGCGGATTTGACTGATAAGAATGAGCTTAAAAAATGGGTTGAGTATTTAAAGCAAACGACCGGCTGTCCGGTAATAATTACGGAGGCTAAAGGGGCCAAGGATTTAAATGTTGTCGTAAAAACAGCTGTAGAATTAAGCGAACCTAAAATTCAGGCTTTAATGGCTAAAGGTTTGTTGAGACGACCGGCAAGAGCAATGGTTGTCGGAATGCCAAATGTCGGGAAGTCAAGTATTATAAATAAGCTGACAAAGTCATCAAAGACCAAAATCGGGGCAAAAGCAGGAGTTACCAGACAGCAGCAGTGGGTTAGAATTAATCCTAAGCTTGATTTGTTAGATACTCCGGGAATAATTCCTACGAAGCAGGATAATCAGGAGCAGGCTGTAAAGTTGGCATTTGTTAGCTCTGTTTCTGAAAATGCGTATTCGCCGGAACCTGTGGCAAAGGCTCTTTTAGAAATGTTAAAAGAAAATGAATTTGTCAAAGATTACTATAAAACAGACGATTTAACTCTGGAAAACATTGCCTTGAAAAGAAACTGGATTATAAAGGGCGAACAGCCGGATACAGAGCGTACTGCAAATTATGTTTTGAAAGATTTTAGAGAGGGCAGGCTGGGGTTATTTATATTGGATGAAATACCGCAATGAAAAGATGTTTTTGGGTTGATGAAAAATCAGAAATATATGTAAAATACCATGATGAAGAGTGGGGTGTTCCTAAGTATGATGATGGGGAACTTTTTGAGCTTTTGATTCTGGAAGCTTTTCAGGCGGGTTTATCATGGATTACAGTATTAAAAAAGCGAGAAGCATTTAGAGATGCCTTCGACGGGTTTGATGTAAAAAAGATTGCTGAATATAAAGAGGATAAGATTCAAGAACTTTTGAGCAATGAAAAGATTATAAGAAGCAGAGGTAAAATTGAAGCTGCAATAAATAATGCAAAAATATTTATGGAAATCCAAAAAGAGTTTGGCTCTTTTTCCAATTATATTTGGGGGTTTACCGAAAATAAAGTTATTAAAAGAACATCTGCAATTCTTCCGGCAAGTACTCCGCTGTCAGATAAAATTTCAAAAGATTTAAAAAAGCGTGGTATGAAATATACGGGTAGTGTTATCATATATTCATATCTTCAAGCTATCGGTATTGTTGATGACCATGATGAGACATGCTTTAAGTATTAACAAAGGATTATTATTACAGCTCCTATAACCATAATAGCAGAGCCAATAAGTTTTCTTTTTATGTTTTTTTCATGAAATATATTTGCTCCTAAAAAGACACTAAGCAGTGTCGATAATTGAAACAGGGCAAGGGCGTATGACACATTCATTTTAGAAAAAACATAGTTTGTGGAATATTGCATTATCCCGACAGCCAGTATTAAAAGCAGCTGGTGTTTATAGGATTTAATTTCAGGTTTGTGTTTGGAGAATAAAAGAAAAATGAAAGAAAATACAAGCCCTGCAAATGCCCATAAAGCAAATGATTTACTAACTCCTGTCATGAGTATAATTTTTTTGATGACAATAGCTTCAGAAGCTGAAAATATGAGCGCTAAAGATCTATATATGATGGCTTTTTTATTAATATTACTTTTTATATCAAGTACAAAGTATGTGCCGGCAATAATTAATACTATTCCGCATAAAGCTTCAATAGATGGAATCTCTTTTAAAAAAATCATTCCGATAAATAATGCAACTATGGGTTTATAAGAGTTTATCGGAGCAAGCGCAGACAGTTCGCCTATTGATAGTGCTTTTATAATAAAATAATTACCTAAAGCTCCTAAAAGGCCCATTATTAATACTAGAGGTATGGTCTCAAATGAAATAGTGCCGATAAAACCCAGCCCCAAAATACTCAACCCCAGATATGTATAAAAGTTTATAGCAGAAGAGCTTTGACCTTTGCTTGTCAGAATTTTTTGAAAGACATTAAGTCCAGAATTAGAGATTATCCTTATTAATATTCCTAAACAAGTGTAAAACATACCTTTATTATACAACTTAAATAATCAATCATAAAAAAAACCACTCGGTGTCGACGGTACGGTTTTCAGAACACCTATACTCGTCAAGGGCATTGTTCCGTATATTCCCACATGGACAAAGCCGATAACGATTGCCCGTCACGCTTATGGCGATATTTACAAGAACGTTGAAATGCAGGTGCCGGCAGGCGGCAAGGCTGAGCTTGTGTACACGGACAAGGACGGAAACGTTACGCGTGAGACGATACACGAGTTCAAAGGCAGCGGCATAATTCAGGGTATACATAACCGTGATGAGTCGATAGCGTCGTTTGCGAGAGCGTGCTTTAACTATGCTCTTGACCTCGGGCAGGATATATGGTTTGCAACAAAGGATACAATATCTAAAAAATATGACCACAGGTTTAAGGACATTTTCCAGGAGATATTTGATTCCGAGTACAAGGAAAAGTTTGAAGCTGCCGGCATAGAATATTTCTATACGCTTATCGATGATGCCGTAGCGAGAGTTATACGCTCTGAGGGCGGATATATTTGGGCGTGCAAGAATTATGACGGAGACGTAATGAGCGATATGGTTGCAACGGCATATGGCTCGCTTGCTATGAT
>CALUSZ010000027.1 GCA_944323495.1 Candidatus Gastranaerophilales bacterium | reverse complement strand
CCTCCAAAAAATTCTACATCTTCTATAATATCGTCTTTTATTCTCATCTGCATTAATTTGCAGCATACACCAGACGGTTTATACTGAACTATGTCAGCTCCATCAACTTCTTTTATTTGTATATTATCGCTCATATCATACTCCTCACTAATAAATCTACTATTCATGTCAATTATATCACCTTGCTTTAGCATAATCAAATTTCTCCTTTTTTGTTGTAATATTAGAATATGGTTAGTATAGCAAAAATCGGGTTCTGGGGTTATCCCGACCCAGATATAGTCGAAAAAGTCAAGAAAGATTACCCAAACGCCGAATGGATTGATTTGGATATTGATTTTTATTACCCTAAGACTAATATTCTGCCGGAATCGTATTGCAAAATTATACGAAATATTATTGATAATTCTGTTTACTTAAAGCCGGATTTAATTGTTGCACCCATTGGAAAAGATAAATGCGACAGCGGTTGGTTTGCATCCAGAATCTTAGCAGATATGGGGTTTAATGTTATTCAAACCGTTTTTGAAAGATTAGAGCCTAAAAGAGAAATTGTTATATGTGATAGTATTATGCCATTGTATGATAAAATTACAACAATCACCGCAGGCATAGTTAATCCTGAAATTTTAGAAACCGCAAAAACAAGAATTTTGTTAGACTCGGCAAAGAATACGCAAAGTACAGAGTCTTCTACATTTATCCCCGGGTTTTGGGGAGTACCTCCCAATGATTTAGAGATTTTAAAGCTATTTCCTGATACGACACGTGTTTACGGCTGGACAAGATGTGTTGAAGCGGGAACGCCGGCAGATTTAGATTTAGAAATGTATGTAGAAGAAGGGGTTCCTACGGTTTTTTACGCACAGGCATTCTGCGCTAAAGCACAGCTTGCAAAATATTTGGCTGACAAATACAACGGCCTCTATATTGATATTGACGATTATGCTTCTAATTCTATAAGGGCAAAAATTGAAGCATTTTTAAGACTCAGCTGATTTTTGTTTTACTACTGCATCAATCAGCCCTTTAAAGAGCGGGTGAGGTCTTTCCGGTCTTGATTTGAATTCCGGGTGGAACTGGCATGCAACAAACCAATCTAATTCCGGAAGCTCTACGATTTCAGAGAGCATTCCGTCAGGCGACATGCCGGAGAATACAAGCCCTGCTTTTTTAAGCTGCTCTATATAATCTGTATTGACTTCATATCTGTGTCTGTGGCGCTCGGAAATCTTATTTGCGCCATACACATCATGTGCTTTTGTACCCTTTTTAATGTGACAGTCATACGCACCAAGTCTCATTGTACCGCCATACCCCTTGATATTTTTCTGCTCTGTCATCAAATCAATTACAGGATATACAGCATTTTCATCAAATTCTGTAGAATTAGCGCCTTTTAAGCCCGCAACATGTCTTGCATATTCAATTACAGCACATTGCATACCAAGACAAATTCCTAAAAACGGAACATTGTTTTCACGTGCGTATTTTATTACATTTAACTTCCCTTCAATTCCTCTAATTCCAAATCCGCCCGGAACAACAACTCCGTCAACGTCTCTCATTAGTTCTTTACATTTACCCCCGTCAAGACATTCTTCTGAATTAATCCATTTTATTTCGATCTTAACATTATCCGCATAACCAGCATGTTTAATAGATTCAACAACAGATATATAAGCATCTGAAAGTTTTGTGTATTTACCTGCTATTGCAATTTTTATTATCCCTTTCGGGTGATTAATTCTCTCGACTAATTCCCTCCAGCCTGTTAAATCAGCTTTCTTGTCCGGAACCTGAAGAAGTTTAAGCACAACATCTGCAAATTTCTGGTCTTCAAGTGCAAGGGGAACCTCATAAATACTCTTCATATCTCTGCATTCAATAACCGCTTCTTTTGATACAGAGCAGAAAAGCGCAAGTTTTTCCTTTTCAGTTTTTGGAATAGGCTTAGATGTTCTGCAAACAAGGATTTCAGGTTGGAGCCCGTAGCTTCTTAAAACATGTACGCTATGCTGTGAAGGCTTGGTTTTTAATTCACCCGAAGTTGGAAGATACGGAAGCAATGTACAATGTATATTTATTGCATTTCCAATACCGGCCTCTGTCTTAAATTGGCGAACTGATTCAATAAACGGCAGCCCCTCAATATCGCCGATTGTTCCGCCGATTTCTATAATCTGAAAATCCGGTTTAAAGAACTTTTCTGCCTTTAGGAGTCTTGATTTAATCTCGTTAGTAATATGCGGAATAACCTGTACCGTTGCACCTAAATAATCCCCTCTGCGCTCTTTTTTGATAACAGTCTGATATACGCTTCCTGATGTAACATTACTGAGTTGTGAAAAATTCGTATCAATAAATCTTTCATAATGCCCCAAATCTAAATCTGTTTCTGCCCCATCATCAGTTACAAAAACTTCTCCATGCTGAAACGGGCTCATTGTTCCAGGATCAACATTTATATACGGGTCAAATTTTTGTATCGCAACAGAAAACCCTCTGGCTCTCAAAAGTTTACCTAAAGATGCGCCGATAATTCCTTTGCCTAAAGAACTAACAACACCGCCTGTTATAAAAATAAATTTTGTCATATAGTTGGACTCCTTAATAAATAAGGGGCTAAAAAGCCCCTTGAAATTTTACTTAATTGATTTTTGGAACTCTGAAAAATCCGTTTTCCTCATCAGGAGCGTTTTTCATTAATTCCTCTTTTGTCTGTTCATAATAGACTTCGTCTTCTCTCATTACGTTTACAAAATCAATTGCGTGCGCCATCGGTTCAACATTAGAAGTGTCTACTTCATTCATTGCATCAACGTGTTTTAAAACATCGCCCAACTGCTTTGTAAACTTCTCTTTTTCTTCTTCCGTTAATTCCAAACGAGCCAATTTTGCTACGTGTTCTACATCTTTTATTGTAATCATAATTTTCCCACTCCAATATCTATTTATATTATCATAAACTATTTTATGAGTAAATCTTTTGTTAAAGTAACTTTTTTCAAAGTATTAAACTCTCCATCATCCAGTCTTACCGTAAGATAATTTCTTGTTAAACCTTTGTATTTTCCGTTTCTATCAAGGTGCTTTTCGATTAAAACTTCTGCCTCTTTACCTATATTTGACTCCAGAAATCTTTGATATTTCTCTGCTGAAATTCGTTTTATAACAGAAGCTCGTTCTTCTTTTATTTCATCGGAAAGATGCCCGTCCATTTTTTCAGCTTCTGTTCCTTTTCTTACGGAGTATGGAAACGTATGAATCTGGCTTAATTTAGATTTCTTTAAGTTTTCAACAGTTTGGATAAAATCCTCCTCTGTTTCGCCTGCAAAACCGGCAATAATGTCGCTTCCAAGGAACGGTTTATTAAAACGCGAAGTTATATCTTCTATCTGGTCAAGATAAAATTCCACACTATAGTGCCTGTTCATTCTTTTAAGAGTTCTGTTACAAGCAGATTGTAAAGAAAGGTGAAAATGCGGACAGAATTTTTCGCTTTGTTCAAGGAAGTCTAAGAGTTCTGGCGTTATTTCATGCGGATTTAGAGAGCCCAGCCTGTATCTTGCAATTTTTGTTTTTTCTTCAATCTCTTTTAATAAATCAAGAAGCTCTTTATTAAACTCTTTACCCCAGAGCCCTATGTGAATCCCTGTTAAAACAACTTCTTTGTAGCCTAAACCAGTGTATCTGTTAATTTCATTTATTATAAAATCAGAATCTGCACTCCTTGATTTTCCCCGCCCGAAGGGAATAATACAATATGAACATCTGTTATCACACCCGTCTTGAATTTTTAGGCTTATCCTTGTCTTTGTCGTATCATCAAGCCGGACTTTACAGAATTCGGTTGAATTCATCAAATCTTTAACAGCACAAGTTTTGCCGGCCTTAAGATAATCGGCAATATTAAACTTATCCTCGTTTCCATAAACATAATCTATATAAGGTTCTTCTAAAAGTTTTTCCTTCTCAATTTGTGCAACACAGCCGGTTAAAACGGTTTTTAAGCCGAGATTGTGCGCATGCCTTAGAAGATACATTGCCTCATTATCGCTCTTATGCGTAACAGAGCAGGAATTCAAGATATAAAAATCCGCATTTTCAAGTTTTTTTGCCTCTTCAAAACCTGATAGAATCAAATTTTGAGCGACAATTTGACCTTCAAACTGATTGGATTTACAACCCATAGATTTAAGAAAAAACTTTTTCATTGCTATAAAATTTTAGCATGAAAATATAACTTTTATTCCTTTTCAGCGTCTTTTTCGTTTTCTTTATCCATAGCGTAGCCTATACCGGTACATGTTGCAGTATAAGCAAGTGCAGGTAAAATAACTGCAGCAGCCCCGCCGGTTCCTATAATAGCAAGTGCAGCCGTAAATCCTCCGATTCCACCCATAATTTTAGTTAACGGTTTTCCTCGAAAAGATGTTGCTGCAGCTTCCGGAGCTGAGACAGCTGTAGTATCTTTTACCGGTTTATTTTTCACCTGATAGTTTGCATAACGAAAATTGTTGACTGCATTGATTCTCATAACACACTCCTTAGATAATTAACACAGTCATAGTTTATCAAAAATATTGTATGAAGTCAAGATATCTTACACTCTTCCATACATATCTTCATACCTGATAATATCTTCTTCTATTAGTAAATCACCCTTTTGAACCTCAATAACTTTGACAACATTTTCATACGGGTTTTGAAGAGAATGAATTGCCTTAACAGGTATATCAACACTATGTCCCGGGCTTAAGATTAGCTCTTTTCCTTCCAATACAACTTTAGCCGTACCTTCCAGAATAACCCAGTGCTCACTTCTGTGATTATGTGACTGAACGGATAATTTTTGTCCCGGATTAACCTGTATCATTTTTGTTAAGAAGCCGTTTCCCTGAGCTAATACGGTATAATACCCCCATGGCCTATAAACTGTTTTGTGCACGAGGTGTGTATTATCATTTTGTTTTTTTAATGTCTCAAAAATTTTCTTCACTTCTTGGGTCTTATCAGCCTTACATGCAAGTATTGCATCTTCTGTTTCCACAATAACAGTATCTTCAAGCCCTATTGTTGCAACAAGCTTGGATGAAGAATACATTAGAGAATTTTTTGAGCCCTCATCTAAAATATGCCCAATTTTTACATTTCCATCTTTGTCTTTTGCGCTTACATCATAAATCGATTTCCAGCTTCCTAAATCATTCCAGTCACTTTCCAATTTAATAAGCGCAATTTTATCGGATTTTTCCATAACTGCATAATCAACAGAAATAGAAGGCATTTTATCAAATTCTGTGAATGGAATTTCACTAGATTTGGTAAAATCAAATCCGCTCAATTTAGAATATATTTCTGGAGAAAGTTTTTCCAGTTCATTCAAGAAAACAGACGCTTTAAACATAAAAATACCGCTATTCCAGAAATAATTTCCGTCTTTTACATAATTTTCGGCTGTCATTGCGTCCGGTTTTTCAACAAACTTGTTAACCTTATACCCGTCTCCAACTGCTGTTTGCGTAATATTAATATAGCCGTATCCAGTTTCAGGATAAGACGGCTTTATTCCAAACGTTACAATATAACCGTTTTCTGCAATTTTTTCTCCTGATTTTACAGTTGATACAAACCCTTTTACGTCTTTAATTAAATGATCTGAAGGTACAACAAGAATTACCGGATCTGTATTATATTTCTCTATTATATATTTAACAGCCACTGCTATTGCCGGTGCAGTGTTTTTTGCAATAGGTTCTGATAAAACAACCGCATCATTATATAAAGAAGATAGCTGATATTTTACATTTGAAAAATGCTTTACTCCGGTTGTACTTATAATATTAGCTTCCGGCATGCATTCTTTTACTCTTGCAAAAGTCGCCTGCAGCAAACTTTCCGTATTTTGAATATTTATAAGCTGTTTAGGATAAAGCTCTCTTGAGAGAGGCCAAAGCCTGCTTCCAGAACCACCTGCCAATATTAATCCGTACATCATAACTCCTCTTTCAAAAAATATTCCTTTTATATAATAAGTTTATCATAAATAAAAAAAAGATTTGTATATTAATCTAAATGTGTGGTAAAATACTACACAAGGTGAAAATATATTACAAGGCTACATATACATATAAACTGTTTAAAATGATTCAAGCAGAGGTTGAGAGTTTTGTTTCAACCCTTGGTAATATTGCGCTGTTTGGTGTAGATCTAATAAAAGGTTTGAAAACATTTCCTACAACAATTAGAGCTGTTATGGAACAAGCGTCCAGATTTGGTGTATCATCTCTTCCAATAACACTTTCAATTGTAGGCATGACATCTGTTATTATTGCAATGCAGGTAGCAGGCGAGATGGTAAAACAAGGTGCCGGAAATTATGTAGGAATGCTCGTTGCAATTCTTATGGTAAGAGAAGAAGGAGTTATCATGGCAGGATTTGCTATAATCTCTATGATAGGTTCCTCGATGGCTTCTGAAATAGCAACAATGAAAGTTACAGAACAGATTGATGCAATAAGGGTTTTAAAAGTAAACCCTGTTCATTATCTGTTTACTCCGAGAGTAATTGCGGGTACGCTTATGATGCCGCTGGTTGTAATTGTAGCATCTGTTTTTGGGATTTTAGGCGGAGCTGTTGCTTCTAACTTAGCTTCAGGACTTACATATAAGGCATACTTTGATTCAGTCTGGTTTGGACTTTATATGCGCGATATAAATATTTGTATTTTAAAATCACTCTCTTTTGGTTTTGTAATAACTCTTATAAGCTGTTCTTGCGGAATGGAAGCCCGTGACGGTGCAAAAGGAGTAGGTATTGCAACAACAAAAGCAGTTGTGTGGTCATTTGTTGCAATAGTTATCCTTGATTTGATATTTGCAGCAATGTTCTTTTATTAATATGAAGGCAGAAAAATGGGTATAGAAGTTAAAAATTTAGTTAAATCATTTGATAAAAAGGTCATATTAGATAATATTTCGTTTAAGGTAGATGACGGGAAAATATTATCTATAGTCGGATTTAGCGGTTCCGGAAAAAGTACCGTTTTAAAACTTATAAGCGGACTTATTGAAAAGGATTCCGGAGAAATTAATACCTCCGGCGGCGATATTGCTATGGTTTTCCAATACTCGGCCCTTTTTGATTCTCTGAATGTATTTGATAATATATCATTTGCACTACAAGAAAGAAAAGATTTGAGGGGTAAATATACCAAGAGGGAACTTGAAAAAATCGTTGCTGAAAAACTGGAGCTTGTTGGATTATCAGGTATAGAGGATAAATTTCCTTCGGAACTATCAGGCGGTATGCAAAAACGCGTAAGCTTTGCGCGCGCAATTGTAACCGAACCTAAAATTATTCTTTATGACGAACCGACTGCCGGATTGGACCCTATTTCATCAACTTTAATAGAGGATTATATAGTAAGACTAAAAAACGAAACAAATGCGGCATCTATTGTTGTTACTCACCAGATGTCAACTATAAAAAGAACGGCTGATTCAGTCTTGATGTTGTATAATGGTCATGCAGTTTTTGAGGGTTCACCTGATGAACTTTTAAAAGAAAATACACCTTATACAAAACAGTTTGTAAATGCATCCTTAGACGGGCCAATGAAAATGAATGCGTAAGTAATTATTATGAGGATATATAAGATATGAAAATGTCACCATCATTTAAAGTAGGAATATTAACACTTGTAGCATTAACAACTCTGCTATTTACTGTTTTGTGGGTAAAGGGACGCTCTTTTTCATCTGCAGAAAGAATAGAAGTTCAGTTTAAAGATGTAAACGGTATCAGACCCGGCTCAGGTGTACAGATGATGGGACTTAGAGTCGGACA
>CALUSZ010000026.1 GCA_944323495.1 Candidatus Gastranaerophilales bacterium | reverse complement strand
TCTTGGCCTTCCCTTTTTTAAAGACACAAAAAATCGGGATGACAAGATTCGAACTTGCGACCCCCGCGACCCGAACACGGTGCGCTACCAAACTGCGCTACATCCCGTCGACCATTTTTTTTAGACTCACACACTTGCTGTGCTGCATCCCGACATATAACTATTTTAAACAAACAACCTGAGAAATCAAGTAAGCATTTACATTTTTTTTTGAACTGTGTTAATATTTATAAAAATAGGGAGAAAATAAGAGTGAAAGAGACTACAGGATTTTTTAACAACTTAAGAAGCCGACTGGATAAAATTTTTTCCGTAAGAATTGTCGACGAACATATTGTAATGCGCCTGTTCGGACTGAAATTCTGCAAAAAATACCCCTGGAAATATGAGTTTAAAGAAGTAAACGAATACGGTCTGACAACTGAAAAACGAAACCCGAAAGTAATCGTTTCTCTTACAACTTTTCCCGAAAGAATTAATATTGTCTACAAAACAATCTCAACACTTCTTACACAATCCGTGAAACCGGACGAAGTCATTTTATGGCTTGCAGAAGAACAATTCCCGACAAAAGAACTGCCGGAGAACCTAACCAGACTTCAGCAATTTGGTCTGACTATCAGATGGTGTGAAGATATCCGTTCTTTTAAAAAACTTATTCCAACACTTAAAGAACATCCGGACGATATAATCATAACCACAGATGATGATTATTACTATGATAGAGACCTGATAAAAACTTTGCTTGAAGAGCATCAAAAATATCCGGATTGTATAATCGGCGGAAGAGCCATGTTATTAGTAAAAAAGAGAAATAAAAAGTTTAAACTCATAAGACGAAGCTATATCTACGATGACACGTATCTTCCAAGCTACTTAAACCCGTTTATCGGATTTGCAGGAGTACTCTACCCTCCGCATGTTCTGCATAACGATATTTTTGATAAAGAAACTTTTATGAAGATTATTCCGACAAATGATGATGCCTGGTTCTGGCTTAATGCGGTCAGAAACAGAACAAAATTTGTTCCGTGTAAAAACAGCTATAAGCTTAAATTTTACACTATTGAGAATTCTCAAAACATAGGTCTATATAAACTTAACGGCAAAAATTCAGAAGTCGGTCTCGGGGGAGAAGGTGCTGTTAATATGTTTATTGAAATGTATCCTGAACTTAAAGAAATTATGAATGTTTAAGCTTTCAGACGTTCATAAACAGCATTATACTTTTCAATAACATCGAATCTCCAGCCGGAATCATAGTTCATTGCATTTTTAATAAGCAGATTCCAGCTGGCGGGATTTTTAGAATAAAGATTTAAAGCCTTAGAGACAGTTTCAAAATAAATAGCATTAGCATCCTCGCCAATCGTAAATTTAGTCTTTGTTTTAAATCCGCATCCATATGTAATATCGTCAAAAATATCCGCAATAGTATCGTTATATATCCCAAATCTTACAGCAACAGGAATACACCCGTATTTCATACATTTATAATGTTCAGATGATATTGTATTCAGCCTGCGCGGATAAAATGCCATGTCGGCAGAGGCGTAAAACTGGGCAGAATTAATTTTTCCGTCAATAAAAACCCACCTGCCGTTTAATGATGAACTTTTTTCTAAGAAATTAATTCTTGTTTTTATATAATCATTTTTTAATCCGTCAGGAATATTAATAATTACCTGCAAATTTTTATTCAACTCAAAAAGTTTAAATATCGTGTTAAATGCAATATCAATCCCGTCTGCAAAAGTTTCACAACCCTGAATAAACACGAGAGGCGCATCATAAAAAGAATCTAAATACCCGTAGATTGCATAATTTTCATCTTTAAAAAGACTTACATCCAAAAATCTGGTTTTTATTCTCTCTCTGGAAAATTCTTTTAATAAATAACTCTTGTTCTTCTTTCGAAGCTCCCTGAAATTTTCCTGATTAAACTGCTGATAGATTAATTCCGTACCGACAGCACAGCCGTATGAGACATAATCGCTCTTATTTTTTGTTTTAATAATCCTGTTGTATATTTTACCAGAAAGCTCTTGTGATTTAAAAATATCATTATAATACGTTCTTGAAATCACTGCCCAAAAATCTGCTTTTTTCAAAGTATAATACATCGAGTTAGAGAACATTTCTCCTTCATATGACATCTGAGGAAATAACTGCAGAACTCTCGCATTCATTCTGTTGAACAAAATATTCTCATCAATATCCTCACATTTATCAATATACTTCCTAAACTTAAAATAGTTCATATAGATAAACTCAAGACATTCTCTCATCTGATAAAACCTTTTGGTATTATGCAGATTAAAAAGCGAAGCTATGCATTTTTTGATAATTTTATCCCTGCATATTTTTTTCATCCCTTTTTTATCAACAAGATTAATTGCGCTCCAAAAAGCCTCGGTCTTATCAGCCTCAATCTGCGAAAAGTCTCTTATAATCTGAAGCACCTTTGCGGGATAAGGAATTTTACTCTCAAATTCAGACCCGAGAAAAAACGGTATATTATCTGAATGTATAATATCCGGCGCTAATATTTTCGCACAAATTCTAAGAGCTTTAACAAAAGGTGCAAGATATTGAAGCCTCCTTCTGTCATAACCGGAAAACGCAGGAGAATACAGGCCGTAAATTTCTATATTATCTCTATTTTTAGGGAATTTATATAACTTCGCCGTATTCATCCGATTCTGGAGATAAAATTCAAAATGTATATTAGTATTTTCTAACCCTTCGACTTCATCAACAGCCGTAATAACCTTGATAATTTTATCAGGATACTGATTTCTAAAAGCCAAAATATAATCCAGCGGCGGTTCATCGAGAGTAGCATACAAAACCTGTTTGAAATCGGTTTTCTTTTTAGATTTAATTATATGCGCAAAATTTTTTCTAAAAAGTCTCAATAATGCTTTCAAATCATAAATAAACGCGCAGTTATTATCTAAAACAGCATCCTCAAATCTGTCATTCTGCTGTTTATATACTATATCTTCCTTAGAATGTGTTTCTGTCTCAAAACTGCCCATAAAATTCAAAGTATCATGTTATCAGAATGAAATCAACTATTTGCAGGCAGATTTTGTTTTTACTATAATTATCATGCAAATAAGAAAGGAAAGAGACTATGAAAAAATCAATCAAAGATTTAGGCGACATCAAAGGAAAAACAGCTCTTGTAAGAGTTGATGTCAATGTTCCTTTAGATGAAAACAAAAATGTAACAGACGATACCCGTATTCAGGCAATTGTTCCTACTGTTAAATATTTAAAAGACAAAGGTGCAAAAATCGTTCTTATGGCACACTTAGGCAGACCAAAGGGTGAAAAAAATATGGGATTCACACTTGAGCCGGTTGCTAAATATATGTCAAAAGTTTTCGGTGAGGAAATCGTATTTATTCCGTCGGTAGAAGAAGCAAAACCATATGTAGATAAGCTTCAGGACGGTCAGATTGCTTTATTGGAAAACATTCGTTTCTACAAAGCTGAAGAAGCAAAAGATGATGATATGACTTTTGCAAACGAATTAGCAAAATTAGGTGATTTTTATGTAAACGATGCATTTGGTGCAGCTCACAGAAATCACACTTCTACTGCAAAATTAGCCAAGGTTCTTAAACCGGCTGTATCAGGTTTGTTGATGGAAAAAGAAATCAGATGCTTATCTCAAGCTCTTGATAATCCTGAAAGACCGTTTACAGCTGTTGTAGGCGGCGCAAAAGTTTCTTCTAAGATTGGTGTTTTAGAAAACCTCTTAGACAAAGTTGATAATATGATAATAGGCGGCGGTATGGCTTATACATTTGTAAAAGCTAACGGCGGTAAAATCGGTAATTCAATATGCGAAGATGATCAGATTGATGTTGCAAAAGCTATCGAAAAGAAAGCACAAGAAAAAGGCGTTAAGCTTGTAATGGCAACAGATGTTCTTGTAACAGATGATTTTTCCGGAAACGGTAAAAATGAATTTGTCAAGATTGATGAAATTCCGGACGGATTTGAAGGTGTTGATGCAGGCCCTGATTCAAGAAAAGCTTTTGCTGATGTTATCAAATCATCAAAAACAATTCTTATGAACGGCCCTGTAGGTGCTTTTGAAAATCCTAAGTTTGCAGAAGGTACAAAAGCTGTATTGGAAGCAATTGTTGAAGCAACAAAGAATGGTGCAACTTCAGTTATCGGCGGCGGAGATTCTGTTTCTGCAGCTAAAAAATTCTGCAAGGCAGAAGATTTCACTCACGTTTCAACAGGCGGCGGAGCTTCTTTAGAATTCATTGAAGGAAAAGTTCTTCCGGGTGTTGCAGCATTAGACGACAAGTAGGAAAAAATAAAAAATGGGCGGAAGCTAAAGCTTCCGCCCATTTTTTTATTAACACATAATAATCCACAACAATTTTCTGGCCTGCCTTCCAAGATAAATCGCAAGAACAGAAAAGAAAATATCATAAATAACCTGAACTCCGCTTTGTGAAACAATCCAGCTCACTACCAAATCCATCGGAGCATGCCTTAATGTTGCGACAAAAAGCATATATAAAACCCCGAGGACATGAATTGTTGCCACACCTATAATTGATATTAAACAAATTCTCAAAAAATCCGTACGTCCTTTAAGCAGAGTTCCCGCAAAAAATATCGCAGGAATAAATGCTAAAATATAGCCAAAACCATATTCAAACAAATAGCTTACACCGCCGCCAAGTGCAAAAATCGGGAAAAACATTCCCAATACAATATATCCCATAATTGACAATATCCCAAATTTCCGTCCCATTAATGCTACTATAAAAAATACTGCAGGAATCTGCGGGATATATTTATAACTCGTAATAAAATGGCGTATCATATCATATTCGCTCACATCCTGCGACAAAAATGATAAAGTATCCAGCGGAAGATAAGGGTGCCTTAAAGTCACCTGAGTAAATGTTGCGACAATTATCAGTAAAACACATAGGGCTGTTAAAATCAGCGTACCAAGTGTAATTTTTATAGGTTCGCCTTTGTATTTAAAACTATTTATCTGTTTAGCTACACGTTTACTCATTTTATACTAATCAACTTTTTCAAATTTTCAACATTTTCCTGATACTTTTGTTTAAATTTATCGTAAAAAATATTTTCAGTCCACATAATAAGCGCATCTTCATTATTATCCTGATAATATCCCTTTCTGGTTCCGAGAGACTGAAAACCATATTTTTCATAGAGTTTTATTGCCGGAATATTGGAAACACGAACTTCCAATGTAAGATACTTTATTCCATTCTTATAACAATCTTCAAGAATTTTATGAATAATTGCTTCTCCGATATGGTTTCTTAAATAATCTTTTTTTACCGCAATTGTTGTAATATGCCCTTCATCGATTATATGCCAGGTGCCTGCGTATCCAACCAGGTCTCCATCCGAAGTTTTAGCTGTATAGTACTTTGCAAGCTTATTTGACAGCTCATCATAAAATGATGATTTTGCCCAATGGTGAGGCCCGTATGCGTCTTCTTCTATTTTCACAACGCCTTCCACATCATCCCTTGTCATATCGCCTATATAAATCTCTGATATCTTAACTAAGGACATATGCTTTCCCAATCTATATCATCTTCTGTCTCTTCACCCGGTTCTACTATATGGTCGCCGTCCTCCAGCATAAGCATTAATGACAGCCGGAGCTGTTTTTTATAGTTTTCAAGAGCTTTTTCTCTTGTTTTTGCACAAAAAGCAAAACTCGGTATCTCCTTAATTTCAATATAATGATAAGGGTTCCCGTTAAAATCCAAATCTGTCCCCTCAATCAAAGTCCAATTGAGGTTCATATAGTAATCCAAATCCTTAGCCATCCAAAGACCTCTCATTCAAAGGCTGTTTAATCATAATCCCCTCGCCGCCTATAACATCAGCCTGATGGCCGTTTATATACAAATATACCGGAAGATTTGTATTTGCTTTGGCGGTTTTAATCAACTGATTAAGCCGTGTATAAAGGCTTTCTGTTCCGCCTCCGCCTTCAAATGCAGAAGATAAATCTATCATAACACTGCCTTCACCTTCTCTTACAGACAAAATCTTTGTTCCTGAAGGTATTTCTGAAGTAAAGCCCTTTGATTTTTCCCAATTCGAAGGAGCTGCTATTAATTCTTTTATTGCGTATTTAAAACAAGAGCTTTCTTTTGATACATCACAATTTCGATTAACAGAACGGAGTTTGCCGGAAGAGTCTGAAACAAAAATTTTTACAACCTTTATCTCCGGTTTTTTATCATCAAGATTTTCCGGCTCTTCATCTATTGGCGTAAGCTCACTAATATCCGGCGGAACATTATCTCTTGCCGGCAGATGAAAGCCTTCCGCGCTAAAGAATGAAAAATATACATAAGCCGTCGAAATTACGATAAGTATGAATAAACCGAGCTTTTGGGAAAAGTTCATGCTCTACTCTCCTTTTATAAATATTTTACCATTAATTTTTACTTTATTGTCAACAATATTTACATTCTCAATATTCCCGTCACACTTTTTCGATTCTAATAAATCAAGTGTAAACCCGAGCGGATTTAAGAGGTTAATCAAATTTCCCACCTTTTCAAGTGAAATATTACCGTAAGCGCTGTCTAACTTAACCCCGCATGACAGAATTTTTCCGTTTTCAATTTTAAAGTCTGTTGAAGTTACAAACATTCTGTTTTTAGATGCAGGTGCAATCGGGAAATTATATTCAGTTATAATATAGACCCTGTTGTTTATAATTTTTGTTCTAACCCCTTTTACCTGAAACATTGGGTATGCGATGTTATTAATCTTATCCAGCACTTTTGTATATCTGTTGTGCTTAAGCGCCTGATTCATACTTTCGTCGGACAAAATCATCTCGTAAGAAAACTTCATGTCAGATTTAAAAACGACAGGGTCTTGAGTATAGTCAATGTAATTATAATCGCTCAATGTTTTAATATGAACATAAGGAATTACGATTTCGCCGGATTCAACATTTTCTCCCGCAAGCTCAAGGTACTTAAATATCCCTTTTTTCATACTGGATAAAGTATACCCTTCAAATTCTACCTCAAAATCCGCTCCGGTTTCTTTTTTAAGAGCGGCTTTAATGCTATGCCTTGCAAAACTTTCCGCAATCGGATTCATTATAGAAAAATGCCTGTGATTCTGCAAGTACTCTTTTGAATACCTATCCTGCGCATAACTTGTTAGTGTAACAAGCAAAAATAATAAAAATACTGATAAAATCTTTTTCATACCATATCTCCTTAAATATTATTCACTCTGCTTAACACCCTTATAAAATTCGTTTGTAATAAGCTGCGAATATTTATCTTTTTCGCTCAAAGCAAGTGCCAGCTTTTCGGCTCCGTCAGAGGTTGTAACGCTGGCTACAACACCTGAAATATCAGAAAACGGAAGTTTAGTAACTTTCGCCTCAAATTTTGCATACGGAACCTGTCTGCCATAGACACTCATTGTTCCTCTGTCCACAATTTTTATATCCTGAACCGTTATTGCCTGATATTTAAATTTGTCTGCCAGCGATTTAAGTTTTTTATCTACTTCATTGCTTTTTATATCATTTTGTGTAAGCAGCGGTTTTTTCCCGGAATCTACAATAATCATTTTTTGTCCGGAAGCTTTATGTTCTGCAAGTACAGCCTTATAACCGGCAAGATTAACTGCATTATCTATCTGGAATTCTTCATTAAGTTTTGAAAAATCACCGATTTTTTTAGCGTTTTCCTGCGCCCGTTCCTGAATAAAATTCCCGACAGAAACCCTTACGGCTTCCACATATTTCTGCCCGCCGATTGCATTAAACCCGATAATTGCAAGGACGAGGAGAAAAGCGTTAAAAATTATCTTTATTAATCTAAACATTACTTGCACCTACTATATATATTATGTACAATTATAACTATGACAAAGCCTGAAATCAATCTTGTAAATACCTCGGATGTAATAATAGAAGACGCAACTCCTGCAATGCAAAGGTATCTTGAAATTAAGCGTGAAAATCCGGATTGCCTGCTTCTTTACAGGATGGGAGACTTTTACGAAACTTTTTTTGAAGATGCTGTAACCCTTTCGCGTGAGCTGGAAATCACTCTAACCGGCCGTGACTGCGGCGCAAAACTGGGAAGAATACCGCTTGCGGGAATTCCGGTTAAGGCAGTAGACGGGTATTTAGAAAAACTTGTTGCAAAAGATATAAAAATTGCAATCTGCGAACAGCTTGAAGACCCAAAATTTGCAAAAGGTATAGTAAAACGCGGAGTTGTAAGGATTATTACGGCCGGAACATTAATCGAAAGCAATTTCCTGAACCAGAGCCGCAACAACTATATTTGTGCGGTTTTTAAGGAGAAAGATTTATGGGGCTTTGCCTACACAGATATTTCAACCGGTGAATTTAAAGCGTCTTCCTTAAACTATGATACTCTTCTGACGGAACTTGCAAGAATACAGCCGGCTGAAATTATTGCCCCTGCAAAAAAACTAAAACTCCAGCCTTTCCAGATTGTTCCGGAAGAAACCGTTGATTTGCCTGATGAAATAACCAAGATTTATAACTGCTCAAAAGTTCCGGAGAACGTATTTGAAGATAGTTTTGCACAAAATAATCTAAAGCAGGTATTTAAAATCTCTAATCTTGATGCTATAGGATACAACACCTGCCCTATCGGATTTAGAGCCGCTGC
>CALUSZ010000025.1 GCA_944323495.1 Candidatus Gastranaerophilales bacterium | reverse complement strand
AGGCTTGTAGCTGAAGTTATAGATGAATTAGGAATCAGAGAAAATATTATTTCATCAACTTCCGTAGGGTGCTCTGTATTTTTATACGACTTTCTTGATATAGATTGTGTGGAAGCTCCGCACGGAAGAGCATTGGCTTCCGCAACAGGGGTTAAGAGAGCAAGACCTGACAAGTTTGTATTCACATATTCAGGAGACGGCGATTTCGCTTCAATCGGACTTGCAGAATCAATGCATTCAGCTCTAAGGGGAGAAAAGATTTCTGCTATATGTATAAACAATACAACATACGGTATGACTGGCGGACAACTTGGCCCTACAACAATGATGGGACAGGTTACAACGACTTCTCCGACAGGAAGAAATGCCGAATACTTTGGCTATCCGATAAAAATAGCCGAACATATTGCACTATGTGACGGCACCGCTTATTCTGCGCGCGTAGCACTTGATTCCGTACCTCATATTAATGAAGCGAAGAAAGCTATAAAAAAAGCGTTTCAGGTTCAGCTGGACGGCAAAGGATTCGGGTTTGTAGAAATACTATCCTCCTGTCCTACAAATTGGCATATGACTCCGGAAGAAGCGCACGAAAGAGTCAGAAATGAAATGACGAAAGTATTCCCGCTTGGAGTATTCAAGGAGGTTAATTAATGGAAACTAATTTTATATTTGCAGGATTTGGCGGGCAGGGAATATTGCTTGCAGGAACAATCTTGGCCAATGCCTTTATGATTGAAGGAAAAAATGTAACCTGGTATCCTTGCTATGGTGCTGAAATGAGAGGAGGAACCGTTAACTGCGAAATCGTTGTTTCAGATTCCGAAGTAAGTTCTGTCCATAAACAAGACACGGATTATGCAATTGTACTTAACCAGCAGTCTTTTGACAGGTTTATAACAAGGGTTAAATCCGGCGGAACAATCATTGCAAATTCTACTCTTGTAGCTGAAGCAAGGCCGAGAAATGATATCAAATATGTATTTGCACCAATGACAAAACTTGCTAATGATTTAGGTACAAGCAAAGTCACAAACGTTGTTTCTCTGGGTGTTTTAGCTTCTGCTTGCCCGATTGTAAAAAAAGAATTTCTTGCAAAAGGAATTGAAAAGGTTCTCGGTGCAAAGAAAAAAGATTTAATTCCTTTGAATTTGAAAGCCTTGGATAGTGTAGTTACTTTAAGCTAAATAATCTAATATAGCTCCGCCGATTTCTTCATTAGGGTCAAAGTTGCAGTCCTTTGGGGGATTAATTGAATTTCTGATAAGCATAGCGCATAACGGACCAAAAGCGTCAGGAATTTTTGTTTTGCGGTAAATTCCGGCTAAAAAAGTCTGAATATTAGGAGAATTTGTATTATTGTATTTTGATAAATAAGGATAAAGCGAAGCAATATCCTCTTTTGTCCCTTTATTACCGGTATCAAGCATGAGATTTAGAGTGTATAAGTTCTCTAGGACTTCTTCTTCTGACTTAGGATTTTCAAGGGAAGTCTCAATATCAGCAAGGGATTTTTTCTCTTTTATATCAAAAACACAATAGTTTCTATATTGATTTGGATACGATACACTCATATTAAAAGTTTATATTAAAAAAGATAAAATATAAAGCTCCTACAGCTAGAGCCGGAACATAGGGAAGATAGTTTCTGTTTTCTTCCTGTTTAATATTTCTAAGAATTGATATAGAAAGTAAAATCCCTAAAACTATTAGAATACCCATCAGCCAGTAATTAAGCCAAAGCTTATAATATACAAGCGCTGTTAAAATGAATAATACAGATAAAATACAGGTAGTTTTGTTATTATTTTTATACTGGTTATATAAAAACACCGGTACAATAAAAATCATAGAAGCAATAAGCCCGTATAAAAGCACCAACAGTATATTTTGAATTCCAAACATCGCACCGAGAGCTCCAGCTACATATGTGTCAGCTTCTCCCATGGCTCTTGCTCCAACAAATATATACCCAATTCTTGCTATTATTTCAAGAATTACCACACCGGCGAGCAATCCTAATACAGAACTTATTACCCCCTCCATGCCGGTCTGAAGAAAATTATATAAAACTGCTGACAAACCTAGAATTATTGCTATATTACAGTCAACAAGCTTTTCTTTTAAATCTGTCATAGTCATTATTATAAAACCCGAAAGCCATAATATTACAAACAATGTCTTTATACTTATCCCGAATTTAAGAAAGGCAAATGCATACAAAAGCATTGTACTAATTTCTATTATCGGGTATTGGATACTAATTTTTTCTTTACAAAAAAAGCACTTTCCCCTCAATAATATATAAGAAAGAACCGGAATATTATGCCACCAATAGAGTTTATTCCCGCATTTCGGGCATTTTGACGGCGGAAAAACAATACTTTCATTACTCAAAGAGCGAAGAATAACTACATTAAAGAAACTTCCAAGACAGAGCCCTATAATACATATCCAGAATAATATGTAATACTCAAGCTTCACCTTTTGCCTCCTCAACATCATCAGCAATCATTTTATATAACATGCTGAATGCCTTTTTAAACCGCCTTGAAATCTGCATTTGAGTAAGATGCTTCATCTCTGCTATTTCTTTTTGGCTCAAATCCTTATAATAATACAATTTTACCAATTCTTTATACTCTTCCGGCAGTTTTTCAATAACATCTCTTAGAATAATTTTTGCATCCTCAAGCTCTCTTACTTCCTTATAATCTTCTTTTGCCAAAATTTCTTCATAACCGAGATTATCAGTATCAGCCATATATATTTCATCAAGTGAAAGAATCGATTTTCTTCTATCAGCTTGTATTGCACTATCAACCTCTTTAGGCGAAATCTTCAGCGCCCCGGCCACATCATCATTAGTAAGGTCATTTAATTCTTCTAGCGTAAGGCTTTTAGTAAAATTATTAATACGGCAAGTAAGTTCCTGTATATGTCTTGGAACTCTTATTGTATTAAGCTTATCCCGAAGATAATGTTTCATCTCACCGATAATAAAATATCCGGCATAAATCTTAAAGTTATCATTAAGTTCTTTTGAATATGTATCAATAGCCTTAAGAAGTCCTATTGCACCAGCTTGAACTAAATCATCAACAGGGTCAGTAGAACGTCTTGCAATTGTTCTTGCAATGCGCTTTATTATTGGGAGCATTCTCGTTACAATAAGCGCTTTCGCCCTGGCTTTTTTGTACTTATCAACTGCAGAGTTATACTCATCAAGCCATTCATTAACCAGCTCATATGTATTATCTTTTTTCAGCCTCGCCATAAATAATATGATAACACGAGAACGACTTATTATCTATAGATAAAAAATCAAATTAATAATAAAATCCGCCATTAGCATGTATACTGTAGATAAAACAGCAGCCTTTGTAGTAGACTCCCCGACATCTTTTGCACCGCCTCTTGTTTCATAGCCTTGAGTTGCACATACAAGAGCAATAAGGATTCCAAATACAACCCCCTTTAAAAGACTTATATAAATGTCTCTAGTGCTGAGCCAGAGCCAGACCGAAGTTATATATCGTGCCGGGTGCAAATGAATAGTTGCATAAGAAACTAAGAGACCACCTAAAATACCTACAACTTCTGCGATAAGTACAACCATTGGGACAGTAATTGCAGCAGCTAGAAGCCTTGGTGAAAAATAGTACCCTACAGGGTCAACTTTTAAGGTTTTTATTGCATCTACCTGAGATGTTACCTGCATATTAGCTATTTCTGCAGAAATAGCCGTACCTGCTCTTGCACCTATTGCAAGAGCTACAAAGCCGGGCGCTATTTCTCTTATCATAACTATAGCAATAGAACCTCCAACGTATGCTTCAGCGCCAGACATCAAAAACTGTTTTGAAACCTGTATAGCAATAACAGCTGCTGATACAAATGCTATTACAAGAGAAATAACAAGGGAGTCATAGCTTATTGCAGCAGCCTGCGCAACCACATGTTTTACTCTTGAGCGTCCCGTTATTAAATACACAAACGAGAGCCATAAATATTGCATACATTTTCCAAAAAAACTAATCATATATAGGCGTACACCAATCCTTAAACTTTTCTACCCTGCCTTTTACAACATCATAATATAATGACTGAATCTGTTTTGTTATTTTGCCGATTTTACCGTCACCTACAAGACGATGGTCAATACTTTCTACAGGAACAATCTGTGCCCCTGTTCCGCAGCAGAATACCTCATCTGCAAGATAAAGTTCTGTTCTGTCAATTGCCCGTTCTCTTACAGGGATTCCCAGCTCACGCGCAAGTTCAATCACTGTATTTCTTGTAACCCCGACTAAGATATCATCGGTAGTACTTGTAGTAGTTAGAACACCATTAATTACAAGAAAAATATTCATTGCAGAGCCTTCCGTAACCTGACCGGATTCTGATAAAACAACCGCGTCATCAAAACCGGCTTCGTGCGCGTCTGTCTTAATAAGTGCAGAATTAGCATAAGCCCCGCTAACTTTTGCTCTCGGCGGAATCGCGTTATCAGAAGTTCTTCTCCAGCTTGAAACACATAGTTTTAAACCTGCATCAGCATCAAAATAATCGCCAAACGGGGTTGTAAAGATTAAAAACGAATCCTCATTATCGGTTAAAGTCGGCCCGACTTTTATTGACGATTTATAAAGAGTCGGTCTTATATAAACATCTGTTCTGTATTCATTTTTTCTGAGTAAATCCTTAGTAATTTTACAATATTCTTCGAGAGAATAAGGAGTTTTCATCCACATGACCTTTGCACTTCTTAATAGACGCTCATAGTGTTCTCTTACTCTAAATGCGTACATCTGGTTTTCTTCTTTGTTATAATAAGCTCTTATCCCTTCAAAAACAGAAGTACCGTACAAAAAAGCATGCGTTCTTACCGGTAAAACAGCCTTGTCTGCCTCAACATACCCCCCGTTCATAAATACGTATTCTGTCATA
>CALUSZ010000024.1 GCA_944323495.1 Candidatus Gastranaerophilales bacterium | reverse complement strand
AATTACATATTTTTCCTTCTCTCCATTATCTTTGTATAAATAGCAATTTATAAGCTTTGGATTATTATCATCATATTCTATTTGTTCTTTCAATACATTTCTGCCATTAGAAGTATGTGACAGCGTTTCAAGTGTTGTCATAAGATAACAATCGCTGAAATGCTGCTTTGCATGCCCAAGACCATCAATGTCACTATCAGAAATTGATGCTTTAAATGAAGGATAAACAGAATTAATACGACCTAGCATATCTATATTAAATAAAAAAAATGTTCATTATTGATAAATTATTGCAAAAATGTTACAATTGTTACAAAGAGGGAAATAAAAGATGAAAATAATAATAGGTTCTGACCACGGAGGATTTAGCCTTAAAACCCTAATAGTAGCACATCTGGAGCAGCAGGGAATAGAAGTTGAAGACAAGGGCTGCTATAGTGAAGACTCTTGTGACTATCCGGTTATAGCCAAAGAAGTTGCAAGAAGAGTACTTTTAGCAGGTGCAAGAGGGATTCTGGTTTGCGGAACAGGAATTGGAATGTCTATTGCTGCAAATAAATTTAAAGGAATCAGAGCTTCATTATGTAATGATACATATTCAGCAAGAATGACCAGAAAACATAATGATTCAAATATACTTTGCCTAGGAGAAAGAGTTATAGGACCGGGTCTGGCACTGGATATTGTAGATGAATGGCTTGTCACGAATTTCGAGGGCGGAAGGCATGAAAAGCGTGTGAACATGTTGGAGTTAGAATGAATACTGAGTTAACATCATATAAATTTGCTTGTATTATAGCCAGATTTTTGGAAGAAAAAATTGCAAAAGATATTTCTATTTTAAATATAAGTAATGTATCATCATTTGCGGATTATTTTGTCATATGTTCTGCTCAAACTAATACACAGGTAAAAGCTCTGACGGAGAATTTAACAGACAAAATTAAAACAACCTTTTTCAGGCTTCCTATTGGCAGAGAAAACGATGCAAAAAACAGATGGAATCTTATAGATTATGGGGATGTTGTAGTTCACATATTGCAGCAAAGCGAGAGAGAAACATATGCAATAGAGAAGTTTTGGAATCATGCATTCTGTATTCCACAAGAGACATGGCTGGAAGAATCAAAAGAATATTCTGAATACGAAAACATTGAGAGATAAATATGGATAAAAAAGAATTAAACAAAGCAATAGAAAAAACCGTTTTAAAAATGGCATTGGATCCTAAAAATACTGACAATTACCATGAATTAGCAAAGTATTACGCTCTGGATAACCAATATGAAAAAGTTATTTCTGTTTATGAAAGTTTGTTAGAAATTGACCCTAAGGATTTGCAGACGTTATTGAATTTGGGAAGTATTTGGTTCTATTCAAAGGATTACAAGAAAGCTTTAAAGTACTTTAATCAAGCAATGCTCGTAAATCCAAGCAATTACCTTGTGTATTATAACCTTGCTAATACTTATGCAGAATTAAAGAATTTTCCAAAGGCATTGCATTACTATAACAGAACACTTGATTTTAACTCGCAGGATCCTGAAATTTATAATGCAATAGCGCTTTTATACCATGACTTTGAAGATTACGTAGAAGCAAGAGCTTATTATGAAAAAGCATTATCACTTGATCCCGAAAATTTAACGGCTCTGGTGGACTTAGGCAATGTTTGCTTTAAATTGTTTGACTACAACAAAGCACTTGAATATTACTATAAGGTTTTTGCATTAGCCCCGGATAATAAAACAGTAGCGTTATGTATTGCAAATACACTTGCTGTAAACAAAGATAAGCAAAAATGCTATGATTATTTTGAAAAAGCAATAGCTCTTCCAGGAGATAATTACAAGGCTTATATATGTTATGCTATTGCTAAATCAGATTTTAAAGATTATGAAGATGCTGTAGAATTATATAAGAAAGCAATAGCTATTAATCCTAAAGAGGCAAATGCTTATATATTAGCTGGTAACATGTATTCTAATTTAGAGAAATACAAGGAGGCAGAAGAACAGTATAAAGAGGCTTTAAAAATAAATAAACTTGATCCTAGCATATACGTTCTTATTGCTAATGTTTATTATATGAATAATGAAGTAGAGCGTTCAATATATTCATATCGTGCGGCAGTAAATATGCGCCCTGAAAATGACGAATATAAACTTGTATTTATACAGGTATTAGATGATTTTATAGATGAATACAGAAAGGATGATATAGTTGCAGCCATCTAGACAAATATATCCAATAGAGAGAATAGTATCTGCGGCTTCGTATTTAACAGCAGGTGGCGCTGGTTTAGTTTGGCTCATTATAGCAACACTATTAAGAAAACATCTTACAACTTTTCTTCTCTATCATATAATGCAATCTATATTTCTTTCTATTTTGTATTTTTTAATAGTAAAATTTGCAGAATTAATTTATGTAATTTTATTTAGAATACCTGTAATTAATGCTATTCCATATCTAATTAATATGCCATTACCTGTGTTTTATGGTTTGTCAATAATACAACTTCTAACAACGGTAATTATTTTGTATCTTGTAATTACAGCAGGTTTGGGTTTATATAGTTATATCCCTTGGGTATCGGATATAATAAATATTAATACAGGACGAAAATGATAGATACTATGAGATTAAAAAGTCCTGATTGGGCGAGGGAAAATGTAACTTTTCCCTTGCCTATCGGGGCTTATGTAAAAAGGATTTTTCGTTTTTAAACGGATATAGGGCTTAGAATGACGTGGCACTTT
>CALUSZ010000023.1 GCA_944323495.1 Candidatus Gastranaerophilales bacterium | reverse complement strand
ATCGTGCATAGCTGTTGATTAGGGATATGTGTATCGTCGTTTTTTAAGGAGTATAGTTATATATTAGCAGTATATTTTTTAAATAAAATCATGAGAATGTATGATTTTGTAATAATTCTTAATATTTTACAGCCGAGAGTATAATACAGTCAGGCTAGCCCTTTTGAAGTGCTCCGGGTTGGTATTTATATTATTGAAAAAAGATTATTATATACTAGAATTAGTAATGTAGACTAGACGGGAGTGGCGTTTTATGAGTATAGACAAGAAAAAACTGACAATTCAAATACTAACCGCAGTTGGATTTCTGCTTACTATCAAGCTTGCGTGCATCTATTATGTTGCAAACTATGAAAAATATGCACTCTCAAGCTTTTGCTCAATAAATGATTTTATTGACTGTGACGGGGCTTCTAAATCATCAGTTTCTCAGTTTTGGGGCATTCCGCTTGCATATTGGGGCATGCTGTTTTATATAACAGTATTTTTCCTTACTTTAGTCGATAAGCTTAAACAGGTAAAATTTCTAAAGTTTTTAGAAGTTTTCAAACAACCGATGGCTTATATAACATTTTTGGGAACCATTGCCTTTACATGTTCAATGGTTCTTGCTGGATTGAGTTTATTCAAAATACACAAATTATGTATTTTATGTGTCATAACTTATATTATTGACTTAATAATAGCGCTAGTTGCATCTTCCGGTAGATTTAGACAAATTGTGGAAGATTTTAAAACAACTTTCGTTGATTTTATAGCAGGTGCTAAAAGGTATCCAAAAACATTTGTTATACTTTTAATCATGGCAGCATCATTTTATACATACAGTGGTGTTACATACAATTTTGTTCCGCATGTTAAGAAGCAAAAAGCTATACTTAAATACAGGGATATAAAATTTAATCCATACAGAGTCAAGGGAAATACCCTTGGAGCCGAAAAGGCTGACGTTATCATAGAACTTTACTCCGATTATGTATGTCCACTGTGTTATATTCATAATATTATGCTGCATCAGGCTGTTAAAGACTTTTCTAATATAAAAATAATCCATCACAATTACCCGTTCGATAAAGAATGCAACCCGTATATTTCTGTTAACATGCACCCGAACGCCTGCTTTATGGCACGCGGAGCTATTGCAGCAAGAAATCAGGGTAATTATTGGGAAATGAGTTCGCTTTTATATGAGAACCAGCCTAAAAATATGGCTGATATGCTGAAACTTGCAGATCAGCTAGGATTTGATAAAGATAAATTTACTGCTGATTTTGATTCAAAAGAGACTTCTAAAGAAATAGAAAACGAGTTAAAAAAAGCCGTTGATTTATACATCGATAGTACCCCTACCATGTATGTTAACGGAGATAAAATAGTAGGTGTAAAACCATACTATGAGCTAAAGGAAATACTAATTAAGCATGGAGCAAAGCACAGATAATAGAATACTAATCCATGCCTGCTGCGGGATTTGTTCGGGATATCCCATCTCACTATTGCGCGAGATGGGATATGAGCCTGTTGTTTATTTTTGCAACCCGAATTTGGACACAAAGGAAGAATACGACAAGAGGCTTGAGGCGCAAAAAATAGTTTGTATGTACCATTGGGTAGATTTGGTTATAGAAGAGTATAATCATGAGGATTTTCTTAAAGTTGCTTCGGGGTTAGAAAACGAGCCTGAAAGAGGAAAAAGGTGTGATGAGTGTATCAAATTAAGGCTTACTATGACTGCGAAAAAGGCAAAGGAGCTTGGTATAAATAAATTTACAACATCACTTGTTATAAGTCCGCATAAAAACTTTGAAAAAATTACAAAAATCGGTAATGATATTGCAGACGGGCTTGAATATATTGCGATAGATTTCAAGAAAAAAGACGGTTTTTTAAAAACTAATAATCTCTCAAAAGAATTAGGAATATACCGCCAAAATTATTGCGGTTGTGAATATAGCAAAAGATAAATAAGGAAAAAATTATGGAATGCAGACAAGATGAGAATATACAAGAATGTACGTGCTCAGCTACTACATGTAAAAACCGCGGAGTATGCTGTGAATGTGTAAGGCACCATAGGGAAGCAGGGCAAATACCGGGCTGCTTCTTTCCCAAAAGTGCTGAATTGAAACACGACAGATCAATTGAATACTTTGTGGAAGTAATGAGAAAGTTATATAATATATAGAATTTTTTATTTTATTTTTTTCAGTGTTAAAATATTGTTATGACAAATTCGTTTGAAGAAGTTGTTTCTTTAATAAAAGACCGGCTGGATATAGTAGATGTAGTATCGCAATATGTTGTTTTAAAAAAGAGCGGGGCAAATTACTGGGGACTTTGCCCGTTTCATAATGACAAAAAACCTTCCATGTCCGTTAGTCCTTCTAAGGGAATTTATAAATGTTTTTCCTGCGGGGCTGCAGGTGATGCTTTAAGTTTCCTTATCAAAATACAAAATCGGGAATTTAAAGACGTAATAATAGAGCTTGCGGAAAAATACGGAATAGAGCTTCCGACAAAATATAATGCCTCATCTGATACTAAAAACCAGAAAAAAGAAATGATAAAGGCATGTACTAAGGCTGCAAAATTTTATCATCAGCTGCTTAAAACTTCTGATGATGCCAATAAGGCCATGACCTATCTGCGCGGAAGAAATACTACAGATGAAATTATAGAAAAATTCACTCTCGGCTGGGCGCCTAATAAGTACGACACTTTGTATAAGGAACTAAAAAAAGAGTTTAAAGATGATATTTTGGAAAAAGCGGGATTAATCCTAAAATCGAATTCCGGCGGCTGGATTGACCGGTTCAGAAACAGAATAATTATTCCGATACAAAATGAAAACGG
>CALUSZ010000022.1 GCA_944323495.1 Candidatus Gastranaerophilales bacterium | reverse complement strand
TAGCAGATACCTTCTCTTAATCTGACAATTGCTCCGCCCCAGGTCATACCTGCACCGAATCCGCAAAGAACTGCGGTTGAGCCGAGTTTAACTTTTCCCTTTTCAACACTTTCTGCAAGAGCAAGCGGGATTGAAGCTGCTGATGTGTTACCATAATACTTAATATTCGTTACAACTTTTTCATCAGAATACCCTAAGCGTTCCTGAACAGCCTGAATAATTCTGATATTTGCCTGATGCGGGATAAGATAATCAATATCGTCAGCCTTCATTCCTGCACCGGTAATAAGATTTTCCACATAGTGAGGAAGAATTTTAGCAACAAAGGCGTAAACCCCTTTACCATTCATTCTTATACCCTTTGGCTTCGGTTCATACTGTTCAACAAGAGGGCAGTTTTTGCCGTCAAAAGAAAGTTCGATTAAATCGCCAATACGTCCGTCTGATTTAATATCAATTGCAATAACATCATCAACACCATCATCAGAGGCTGTTACAACCATAGCTCCCGCAGCATCACCGAACAGAATTGATGTTGCTCTATCTTCCCAGTTAACAAGACGGGAATTATTATCTGTTGCAACAATCAAAATCTTTTTATACATTCCTGATCCGATATAAGCTTTTGCAATACTTAGGCCGTAAATCAAACCTGTGCAGGCTGCAGTGATATCAAAAGCCGGAATCTGGTTTGTAATCCCGAGTCTTGCTTGAATATGACAAGCTATAGCAGGATATAAATCCGGAGGTGCAGAAGAAGCGGCCAGAATTAAATCAAGTTCTTCCGGCTTAATATTTGCTTTTTCTAAAGCCCTTTGAGCTGCCTCAAAACCTAAATCTACAGCATTCTGTTCGCCTGATACAACTCTTCTTTCTTTTATACCGGTTCTGGTATAAATCCATTCGTCAGATGTATCATACAATTTTGTTAAATCGTCATTTGTAATAACCGTCTCAGGTAAGCTATACCCGACACCGGCAATTTTTAAAGGAATAATATTAGTTCCCATTAATTTCCTTTGCCCCTTTTCTCTGCCCTTATCCTTCTATTGATTCTGAAATCTTGCTGTTAACGCCTGTTTCAACTGCTTCTTTTGCAACTCTTACAGCATTTTTAATAGCGTACGCTCTGCTTCTGCCGTGTGAAATAACAGTTATGCCCTTAACACCAAGAAGCAATGCTCCGCCAAATTCTTCATAGTTAATTTTTTCGTATATTCTTTTCATAAACGGTTTTGCAAGAAGCCCGATAATCATACCTAAAAAGTCTGATTTAAACTCACTCTTAATCATTTTAAACAACAAAGAAGAAGTTCCTTCCGTAACTTTAAGAACAACATTTCCGACAAAACCATCACAGATAACAACGTCGCAAAGGTTCAAGAATAACTCCCTGCCTTCAATATTACCCATAAAGTTAAATTTTTCTTTTTCTTCTTCCAAAAGATTATATGTATTTTGAGCAAGCTCATTACCTTTACCGGCTTCTTCACCGATATTTAAAACACCGACTCTTGGTCTTTCAATTCCTAAAACATTTTTAGAAAAAGTCATGCCCATAATGGCAAATTGTCTAAGCATTTGCGGAGTACAGTTGCTGTTTGCGCCTGCATCAATAATAACAATTGGTTTTTTCATCGTAGGAAGAGTAACTGCAATTGCCGGTCTGTCAATTCCCGGAATCCTTCCAAGACCAAATAAGCTTGATGCCATAGCAGCTCCGGTAGAGCCTGCTGCAACAAGAGCGTCAGAGCTTCCTGTTGCAACCGAATTTACCGATAATACTATTGAGGAATTTTTCTTTTTACGAATAGCTTGTCCGGGAGCTTCGCCCATTTCAATAATTTCTGATGCGTGGGTTATTTTGATATCAAGAGATTTAACATCAACTCTTACCCTGCGTTTACGGCCGGCCTTGCCGCAGTCTGATAAAAAACCTTCCTGCTGTATTACTTCAAGACAGTGTTCTATTCTATCCTGTTTGCCTACCAGCTCTAACGCTACTCCGTAATCCGCTGCTGCCCATACTGCACCTGCTACTATCTCAAATGGAGCATGGTCACCACCCATTGCATCTATAGCTATTCTTGTCATCTTCCTCTTCCCTTTATTACTTAGATACTAAGCTTCAGGCTTGTCTTCCGTTGTTTCAGCTTCTTCAGCTTTAACTTCTTCTTCTGCCTTTACTTCTTCAACTTTTTCTTCAACTACAGCTTCTTCTGCTTTAGTTTCTTCAACCTTAGCTTCAGCTTTCTTTGTTGATTTTTTAGTCTTTTTAGCTTCTTTTACTTCAGCTTTTGCTTCTTCTGCAAAACCTTCTGCTTTTCTTGAAACAACTTTGCCCTTATATGTTCCGCAAGCTGTACAAACTGTGTGAGTTAAAACCTTTGAACCGCAATTAGGACATGTTGTTAATTCAGGCTTTGTTGCCTTCCAATTTGATCTTCTTTTTCCTTGAGCGCTGTGCCCTGTTCTTTTCTTTGGTACTGCCATTTTTCCTATACCTTTCTATTCTTGAGTACTACTTATATATCGGTTTTTATTTATTCTTTTCTATCGGAATATTTTTAAAAATATCCATTCTGCTGTCGTGAGGTTTTATTTCTTCATCTGATACAAATAATCCCTCATTACAATTTATACCACAAACTTTTTTATTTGGTAACTGTAATATTACAGATTGATACAATAAGTCATAAACATCTATTTCTTTTTCGCCGTTCAAATCCGTAATAAACTGTCCTGACTGGAGTTCGACCTCCTGAGCGTATTCATCATAAAGTGAATGTTTTGCAAAAGTTTCATCAATATCAAAATCTAAATCATATTGAAATTTATTGAGACACCTGTCACACTCGAGCGTAATTACTCCTTCTGCGTGTCCTTTTGCTTCTATAAAACCGCCCAGAGACTTAAAATCCAACTCTGCGGTAATCTTGCACCCCTCAAGTTCTTTAATCTCATCATCAAAATCTACATGAAGAGTCTTATCGGGTTCGCGTTCTATATCGTCAATCGAGACTTTAAGCATACGGTTCTTCCTGCAATACCAATCCTGCAATCTGTGTCGATACAAAACAAAGTTTTTTTATCGGTCCAATCGGTTCCTTTTCTACAAGAACCGGAGTCGGGCTTTTCATAAGCTGCTTGAGTTCCGCATATACTGCCTGCGGGTTATCAAAATACATAACAACAGGAGTGGCAGAACCTTTCAAAAACAGAATTACAGCCTGTCTTGTTTTTTGAGGTGTGTTGAATTGCTGAACCATTTTTTCTCCTTTAATTCAGTTTGTAATATAAAAACATTTACCCTCGTATTATAATATAAAAAAGAGAATAGGTGAAGAATAATGATTGAGAATATAAATAAAATTAATGAAATACTCAAAAATGACGGGGTTATAGCTTATGTAACAGATACTGTCTGGGGGCTGGGCTGCCTTCCATCAAGCGAAAAAGCTGTAAAGAAGATTTATGAAATTAAACATAGAGACGGGAAAAAGCCTTTAATTTTGATGAGTGACGAGTTTTATAACCTTTTTGAATACTTAAAACAACCAATTGAAAAAGAGGCACAAAAATTAATCAAAAAATATTTTCCCGGAGCTCTAACACTTGTTCTTGAAAAATCAGAAAAAACTCCCGATTATATAACCTCTTCTCTTCCGACAGTCGGAGTGCGGATTCCGGATAATAAAATTTTTGCTGAGATTTGCAGAAATATAGAAGGCAGGGTTCTTGCGACAACAAGCGCAAATCTTTCGGGCGAGCCGCCGGCTTTGAGTTATGAAGAAGCCCTAAAATATGTAGGAGACAAGGTGGATCTGGTAATCCCCGACTACGGGTTTGAAGCTAAAGGAAAAGCTTCAACTGTTGCAGGATTCAAAGACGGCAAAACCATAATTTTCAGGCAAGGTGAAATCGAAATTTAAGCATTGCGTTCAATTTTCATTTCAGGGATATTGATATTACCATTAGAATAACTGTTTAGCGCTTTTCCAATGTTGTGTATTACAAATCCGGTATCATTTGCTTCTATGCTTACAGAATTTGGTGCTGTATTACCTGCAGCTGATGCATTTTGCTCGCAGTATTCCATATATTCATCATAAAAGCCCGCATCTTTTTCAAGCATTGCATCAACCTTGTTCTGCACTGTCTGAATCTGCTCTTCTTCAGTATTTATATTATTTTCTTCACAATACTTCTGGTATTCTTCCATCGTAACAATACCGTCTTTATCCAAATCCATTTCTTCATTATAATTTGGATCCCCTTCTTTGGCGTAAACAGCAGGCTTACTATTCTGCTGGGGTACAACGCTATTATTGGAAGCCATTCCGGAAGCACTCTGAATTAATTGCAAATTAAGTGATAAATTAGCTGTCATAAAAAAATCTCATTCAAACCGACATTTAAATTATAACCTATTTTTTGAAGTTTTCAAGTCAAGGCCGGAGAAATCTGCAGATTTCTCCGGCCTGAAACTTATTTTAATTCACTTTCAATCCTGGCTAAAACTTCATCAAGTTTTGAAGCGTCTTTCACACCACCCTGTGCAAAATTAGGACGTCCGCCGCCGTTTGCACCTGTTGCGCGGGCTATTTCTCCGACCAGTTTGCCGGCATTAACGCCTTTTTTAACAAAGCCTTCGGTTACTTTGGCTATAACCATTCTTTCATTTGCTAAGATGATTATGCTTTCGCCTAATTTTGATGCAAGCATTTCTACACCTGCTTTTACGGCATCAGCGTCAAAGTTTTCGATTTTGGAAATAAACATTTTTCCGCCTTCGATTTCCTGAGCTTTAGAGATAAATGTTGAAAATTTATCCCTTGCCATATTAGCCTTGGTTTGTTCAAGCTCTTTTAACAAGGCTTTATTTTCTTCCGCAAGTTTATCAACACGCTCGATTACTTCTTCTGTATGAACCTTAAAACGCGCTTCTAAAATATCGGAAATCTTAGCTTTTTTGTTCAAATAATCAATTGCAGCCTTTGAGACAACAAGCTCTATTCTTCTTGTACCTGCTGAAATTGCACCTTCTGATACAATTTTTACAACTCTCAAATCGCCTGTGTTTTTCGCGTGTGTTCCTGCGCAAAATTCCATTGAAATAACTTCATGCGCTTCATGGTGGTGGTGATGTCCTTTACATTTATCACCGCCGCATCTGCATTTTTTCTGACCGCCGATTGAAACTACACGGACTTCATCTTCATACTTTTCGCCAAATAAAGCAGTTGCGCCGGTAAGCTTAGCTTCTTCAATTCCCATAACTTCTGTCTGAACCGGAAGCTTTTCTGCAATCCATTCATTCATAATATCTTCTGTCTTTTGAATTTCATCAGGAGTCATAGCTCTTGAGAACGTGAAATCAAATCTCATCCGGTTTTCTTCTACCTGCGAACCGGCCTGATGAACTTCATCACCAAGAACCTTGATTAAAGCTGCTTGCAGGAGGTGAGCAGATGTATGGTGAACTCTGATTTCTGCACGGCGTTTAGAATCAATTTGTGCGATAACCTCATCTCCGATATTAATTTCACCGTTCAAAATCTGACATCTGTGAACAAATAAATGGTTTACCTTGAATGTAGTTAAAACATCGAGTTTCATATTATCATTAAATATAATACCGCTATCACCTATCTGTCCGCCGCATTCTGCATAAAATGGAGTTCTATCTAATACAACATCAACGAACCCTTCGCCTTCAATTGCTGCAAGAATTTTTGCAGTGCATACATCTTCTTCATACCCGACAAAATCAGTAGAGCCGACTTCATCTTCCACTTTTGCATATTTAATATCGCCTGT
Organism: Candidatus Gastranaerophilales bacterium; assembly: GCA_944323495.1. The sequence continues at coordinate 12,860 of CALUSZ010000022.1, read as the reverse complement.
TACAGAAATCTTCGCAGCAGCTGCTTTTGCGCGGTCTTTTTGTTCCTGCATAGCAGCCTTAAATCCTTCTTCATCAACATTTAATCCGTTTTCCGATGCGATTTCTTTTGTTAATTCAAACGGGAAGCCGTACGTATCATAGAGCTTAAACGCACTTTCTCCATCAATATCTTTCTTATCCGCAATAAACTCGTCAAGCATTTTGTACCCTCTATCAAGAGTTTTAGCAAAACGTTCTTCTTCCTTCTTTATTACATCAATAACTTTTGCCTTATTCTTAACCAGCTCAGGATAAGCTTCGCCGTACATTTCAACAACTGTATCCACGAGTTTGTAAAGGAACGGAAGCTCCATACCCAGAATTTTTCCGTGGCGGAGAGCTCTTCTTAAAATCATTCTAAGAACATAGCTTCTTCCCTCATTTCCCGGGATTACACCGTCAGAGATAAGGAATGTAACACATCTTGCATGGTCGGTTATTATTCTTAGAGAAATATCTGTTTTTTCAGACTTTTTATAAGGCACTCCGCTCATTTCTGAAACTTTGTCCAGTATCGGCTTCAAAAGATCTGTCTCAAAAGTTGAAGCAACCCCCTGACAAACCATTGTAATACGCTCTAAACCCATACCTGTATCAACATTTTTCTTCTCTAAAGGAGACTGGTTTCCTTCTTCGTCCTGATAAAGTTCAGTAAAAACAAGATTCCAAATCTCAACCCACCTGTCGCATTCGCAAGTATCAATTCCGCAATCATCCGAACACTTGTACTGCTCGCCTAAATCATAATGGATTTCAGAGCAAGGCCCGCAGGAGCCTGATGCACCAGGAGGGCCCCAGAAATTGTCCTTTTTGCCTTTTCTTTTTATTCTTTCTGCAGGAACACCAATACTTCTCCAAATATCATAAGCTTCATCATCTGTTTCAAAAATAGTAATCCAGAGTCTGTCTTTGTCTAACTTCAAAACCTCTGTCACAAACTCCCAAGCCCAGGGAATAACCTCTTTTTTATAATAATCGCCGAAAGAAAAGTTCCCCAGCATTTCAAAAAACGTATGATGTCTTGGAGTTCTTCCAACGTTTTCTATATCAGAATCCTTACCGCCCGCTCTTGCGCATTTCTGGCAGGAAGTTGCTCTTGCCGGTTCATAAGGACATTTCTGTATCCCTAAAAATATCGGCAAAAATTGAAGCATGCCAGCTGTTGTCAATAATACTGTCGGATTATCCGGCACAAGGCTCGAACTCTCAACTATGGTATGCTGATGTTTATCTTTAAAATAATCTAAATATAATTTTCTAATCTCATTTCCTTTTAGCATATAATTAATCCCTTCAAAATATATTACTGAATTAATTATATCTCAAAAAAAAGGGCGGTGCGGAATAAAATTCCGCACCGCCCTTTTAATTTTAAAACTATTTTCCGAAATATCTTGCAAGCAAGCCGTCAAAACCGCGTCCGTGGCGAGCTTCGTCTTTTGCCATTTCATGAACTGTATCGTGAATAGCATCAAGACCTAAAGCTTTTGCCTTTTTAGCGATATCCATTTTGCCTGAGCAAGCGCCGAATTCAGCTTCTGCACGTAATTCAAGATTTTTCTTAGTAGAATTTGTAACAACTTCTCCTAACAATTCTGCAAATCTTGAAGCATGGTCAGCTTCTTCAAACGCATATCTTTTGAAAGCTTCTGCAATTTCAGGATAACCTTCTCTGTCAGCCTGTCTTGCCATTGCAATATACATACCGACTTCTGTGCATTCGCCCATAAAATTAGCTCTCAATCCTTCAAGGATTTCAGCATCAACATCTTTAGCTACACCGATTCTATGTTCATCAGCATAATTCTTTTCGCCTTCTGCCATTTCAATAAAAGCTTCTTTACCTGCGCCGCAAACCGGGCATTTTTCAGGAGCTTCGCCTTCAGCTGTATAACCGCATACTTTACATACATATTTTGCCATAATTAATTCCTTTCTTTTTTTCATAAGTTCTTCTTCTCTTACAGGCTCATTATAGCACAAGTTTACATATATGTTCTATTGTAATTACAACAAAAGCAAAACACTCTTAATTAATTACATCCAATCCCTTAAACTCAAAAATCTTTTCTGCATTATTCTTCAACTTTTCTTCTGCAACAAGCGCCCCGACAATTGCTTCCAGTTGTGCAACAGGCATCATATTTACAGGCAGATTATCAATACCGTATTCAAACTTTAAAGCAGACTGCAGAAATTTACAATCCGCAGAAGAGCGTTCCTTATAATTAGAATACAGATTAAACTTTTGTCTGGTCAGATATACTTCAAATCTGTAAATATCCACCCCTGCGTCTTTAAGTCTGCTAAAAAGTTCACATCCGCGCGTAGAAAATCTTTGTATCCAGTTATCCTTATTTACAAAAGCATGTACAGACTGATGTATAAGCTGATAAGGTTTTGATAAAACTCTCCACTTTCCCTCCAGCATTGTATTATCCCACGGCAGTGACACACAGATTACAGAATTTTTAAGAGACGGATAATTATCAAAAAATAACTGTACATCATTCATAGAAAACAGCTTGTCAACATAGATTAGATTTCCAGTTGCAATCTCCCTTACAGCAACTCCGCTTTCTATAGATGAAGCAGGTGCAAGCGATAAACCGACCGAATGAGTTATCATAAACCAAAATCCTCATCTTCCGGAATATTAGTATTTAATTTTATCACCCTACGCTCTATAGCCGGCATAATATCATCATCTAAATCCATAGAAGGTTCTTTTTCCAGATTGATATATAACTCCATATTTCCTGGTGAAAGTTTTTCGCTTTTTTGTTTTTCAATCATTCTTTTTTTATTATCTTCCAAAAGTTTTCTTGCTGCAGGCGAAATGGAATCGCCTTCAACATCTGCTATAACCTGCATTCTCTGTTTTTGGATTGATTCTTGCTGCGCTTTTGTAAGCTTCATTGTATTATCATTACGTGTTTCAAACTCACGTTTATATTTATTTTTCATAATAAGTATCTCAACCCTCCTATTTGCAGGGTCTTTAGGAGAAATAGCCGTTTCAAGAGGCCTTGTATCAGCATATCCGATTGCAGAAAATAAAGATGGCGAAAATTTGAATCTGTCTATCATATATCTTACGACAGAAGATGCTCTTGCTGACGATAACTCCCAATTTGAGGGGAATTTTTCAGTTCTGATAGGGTCGCTGTCCGTATGCCCTTCAACACGCATAGAATGGAGTACAAACTTTTTACAAATAAGCACTCCGACTTTATCCAGCAGCTTTCTTGCACTTGAATCAAGATAGGCAGATGCCGGTGCAAAAAGGTATTTATCATCAAATGTTAAAAGAAGTCCCTTATCGGTAATTTTAGACGAAATTCCTTCAAGTTCGCCGGCCTCTTTCAATTCCATTATCGCTTCTTCAATCTCTTTAAAAGATTCTTCTTCATACTTAGGACTAATATATTCCAGCATAAGGCTCGGGATAAAAGAATTAGCCTGCTGCTGGTCAAATAAAGAATCACTGCCGTCCATAATTGCCTGCTGCCCGTCAAACAGAGCACCCTGACTGAAAGCATTTTTCAAAGATTCTTCCAATTTTGCAAAGTCAGTCGCATCAACCTGTGCAAGAGCATACAAAACTACAAATGTCGCAAACAAAAGTGTAATAAAGTCTGAGTATGAAACGAGCCATCTCTCTAAATTTTCATGTTCCGGATGTTTTGGTTTTCTAGCCATTAGCTTGTTCGCCCTTATTTCCTTCTTCTTCAAGTATAAATGAACGCAGCTTTCTTTCTATCAATACCGGGCTTTCACCGGCCTGAATAGAGAGCACACCTTCAAGTATCATGTTTTTATACAAAAACACATCCTGAAAAATAAACTTAATTCTTGTACTGATAGGAATCATAACAAGGTTTGCAGCAAACAGACCGTAGATAGTAGCAACGAACGCAACTGCAATACCGGCACCAAGTTTAGACGGGTCAGATAAGTTCTGCATAACCTGAATAAGTCCCATAACCGCACCTATGATACCTAATGTCGGAGAATATCCGCCGAAAGATTCAAAAACTTTAGCAGCATTGTTTACATAATTTTCCTGCTGTTCTATCTGGTTTTCCATCATTTCTCTTACAAGAGTCGGGTCAGTTCCGTCTGCTACGGCGCCAAGGCCTAACGTAAGAAGCGAATCTGAAGCATTGTATGCTTCTTTTTCCAAAGAGATTATACCCTCTTTTCTTGCTTTTGTCGCAAATCCGCCGATTTCGGTTATCAACGCATTAAAATCTGCTTTTGGCGGCATAAAAACATTTTTAAGCATTTTTATTGCAGATAAAAGTGTTTTAGGAGGGAAGCTTAATAATACAGCACCGGTAGTACCACCCAAAACAATAAACCCTGCCGTAATCTGCAAGAGCTGTCCTATATTACCGCCTTCCATAGCCTGACCGATTAAAATCATTGTTATCCCGAAGAACAGGCCTATGACTGCAAATATATCCATATTATATCTCCAATTATAACTATCCTGTTATATATTAAACTATATTTTTACACCTTTGAAATCCATTAAATATAGTAGTTTTGGAGATACAAATCTAAGGGTAAATAATAATCTAAACCATCCCTTCAAAGTTCCCTGCAAGAACCCTTAGTGCATTATCTTCAGCTCTTTGAGCCCTATCAAGCGCAGCTTGTAAACCTGAATTATCAAAATTTTTCTGAATATTGGCAGCTGCTTGAGAAGGGATATAGCGGGATTTTTTACTTTCTGCTTCTTTATTCTTTGCTACAATATTTTCAGATGACGGGATATAACTATAAGTGTCAACTGAACTATCTTTTAAGGGTCTTGGGATAGTATTGCCTGACGAAGGAATATAGGTATAGTTATCAATCTTATTTTCTTCTTTTGGCTGCATAATTTCAGGAATAGCATCACTATTTACCCCTTTCCCTCTTGCAGAAAGCATCTGTCCCTGTTGAGGCTGTATAGTTTGAGCCTTAGCAACAGAGCCGTATTGTTTGATTTTTTGCGCTTCATATAAACGTTTATTCAAATCTTCTCTCAAGAATTGTTTTTGTTTCTTAATTTCTGCTTCATGTTCTTCATATTTCATAGAATCAAAGGCTTTTCCAAAAATCATATTAGAACATTTATGTATCATTCCATCTAATACACCTGTTGTTAAGCCCGCCCATATAGCAACTCTTAGAGGTATACCAAAAACGTTTCTGAACCCGTTAGGTAATTTTCTTAAAGAACTTGTTACAACATTACTGTTTTTGTAACCTTTAAACATTTCCAAATCCATTGTCATAAATGAGCCGAGTTTTCTTATGCCTTTAGTTAAGATATTCTGCCCGTCAACTTTGAGCATATCTTTAACTTTTTTCTTAGCAGCTTTATATTCACTTTTGCTTGCAAATTTACCGGCTTTAGCTTTTTCATTAAAGGCTTCTCTTGCATTTCTAAAAGCTTCTACCTGCTTCTTATCCATTCCGGCATACTTAACTCCGCCAAATGCATGCATCATCCTCAAAGCCAGAGGGAACGTAAATACCCAGGACATAGATTCTATAATACTCCCCATAAATGTTCCGACTTTTTGATCTTTATCGGCCTTTCTGGTATTCATTACCGACTCAATTAACAATGGTGCAATAAATAAGAGCAATCCTGCCTTACCCCCACCAAATGTTAAACCACGATATAACATTTGCATCATCTTTGATGTAAATCTTCCGGTTGCAGTTTTTGCCCCGCCAGTCAAAACTTTACCGGCAGAAGTTTTAGAGCCGGAGGACATACTATGAAGGTTGTTATAAATTCGGTCACACCCTATAGTTCTTTCAAACGGCTTTGTAAGAGGTCCAAGCCATTTAAAATGACCGGCTCCCATCTTAACTCTAGAACCAACTTTACCTACGGCTTCTTCTACATCCGCAATATATTTACCATACAAGTCATCCTTAATAAGTTTTAATTTGTCCGGAGTCATTCCGAGTTCTTTAAGAATTTCTTTCTTTACCGCTGCTGTTGAACCTTCTCCAAGCGCTTGAATTTTCTTTATCTGAGCATCTGTTCTTCCAAGTCTTGAAAGCAATACTTGATTTACGGCCTTTGTTTCCGGAATTTCTTTTATTCTGCTTACATTAAATGTTTTTCTCAACATTTCTTCTTCTTTAGAAGTCAGCCCGATATCTTTTAATTGCGGAGCCTTATCTTCAACAAGTTTCAATGCTTCCGTAATTCTTACAAACTCCTGAACAACTTCTTGTTTTTGATTAAACATTTGAGACTTAACCAAAGACCACTCCGGCATGGTCGGAGTATCACGCATTGCCCTAAGTAAAGCACTGTTTTCTACAACCTTATGTCCGGCCTTTTTCGCAGAGCCCAAACCTTTTAACACAGATTGAACAGGTTTATTCTGAATTAATTTTGACCCCTGAATTCTATCCCCAAACCTTGCTGCCTTTGCGGTTAAACTTCCTTCATAATTTCCAGCACACGCATTAGAAAATGCATCTGCTCCAAAGTTCAATGCCAGCCAGGTCGGAAGCACTAAAAAAGGATGCTCAATAAAAGGGGAGATTATACCCATTGGGTCTGAATCTTTTATTGTTTCCTTAAAACTCTTATGCTCATAATTATCAGGTACGTAGTAATAGTTAGGTATGCGAACAGGTTGATTTTGTACATCATTCTTTCCCTGATAAATATTATAAGTATTAATATTTGGATTAATCTGCGTCACAATAATAAACCTTTATAAACCTAACTAAATATATAAAAACATTATTGTGAAAAAAATTGCTTGAAATTTAAAATTTATTATACAATGTAAATTTTTCGTTACAAACATTTCATTAATACTAGCAAATTTTATTTTTACGAACATTAATACCAAAAAAAGGAGTTTATACATATGCCCCCGATATCTATTAATCTATCAAAAATTCCTTATCCGGAAGTACGAAATGCCAAAAGGATAGGCGAGTTTCATGACTATCTTATTAAAAACGGCGGCTTAAGTACTGTAAAACGCGGCCTAAGAACTGAAAATATAAACAGCTGCACCGCAGGTATATTATTTGGAAAAGACAAAAATTTCATGTTTCACGCAGCACCTGAGATGCAAACTTTGGGAAGTATAAAAAAGGAATTAGCAAAATATATAAACAAGCTTCAAGAATCTTGCGACGAAATAAGAGGCCTTATTTGCGGCGGCTGGGCGCTTGACAACAAGGATAAAGAAACAGTAAGAAGTTTTGATTTATATAATACAATTGCAAGCGCACTTGATGATTTAGGTGTCAAATTTACAATGATATGCGGAAAAGAAAAAGGCGCAAGCCTTGATAACATTTATTCCGTAGGTAACAATGCAACTATTTGGAATGATGATTTCAAAAAAGTATTAGACTCTCCCCAAATGACAGAGGAAGCTATCACTGAAGTATTAGAACAAAATTATCAGTTTGTGGAAAATGATGCAGGAAATGAAATAAAATTTATTGACAGCTTTAGCCCCAAAACCCAGCACCTAGTCGGATGATATTACTTTTGAATAATTTTCATTATAAAAAGTTTCAAACTCATCGTTTAATATAGCCTGCCGTGCTTTTTTTGCAAAATCTATCAGGAATTTTATATTATGAATAGACATCAAAGCCTGCCCTGTTCCTTCTCCGCACTTATAAAGATGTCTTAAATATGCCCTTGAATGGTTTTTGCAAGCATAACAATCACAGTTTTCATCCAGCGGCCGCGGGTCATCCCAAAATTTAGCATTCTTAATCTGTTTCTTTCCTTCTGATGTAAAGAATGAACCGTGTCTTGCATTTCTTGTCGGAAGAACACAGTCAAACATATCGACCCCCCGCTTAATTCCGTCCAGCAAATCCTCCGGCGTACCGACACCCATGAGGTATCTAGGCTTGTTTTCAGGAAGAAGTGGGGCCGTGAGTTCTACAAAATGATTCATTGTCTCTTTATCTTCACCAACACTCAAGCCGCCTATTGCATAACCCGGCGCATCAAATGAGGATACAAATGCTGCGCTTTCCTTTCTTAAATCATCATAAAAAGCTCCCTGACAGATTGGAAACAGTGCCTGATTTGTGGAAGTTTTTGCCTTAATACATCTTTCAAGCCATCTATGAGTGCGCTCCATTGCCTCTTTTGCTGTTTTGTAATCGCAAGGAAAAGGTGCACACCAGTCGAACGCCATAATAATATCAGCCCCGATTGCCTGCTGGATTTCCATCGAAATTTCAGGACTTATAAAATGTTTTTTACCGTCCTTAGGGTCTCTAAATTCAACCCCCTCTTCCGAAATCTTTCTAAGATGTGCAAGCGAAAACACCTGAAACCCTCCGGAATCAGTAAGAACAGGTTTTTGCCAATTCATCCACCCGTGTATCCCGCCGAATTTTTCAATAAGCCTATGTCCCGCTCTCAAATACAGGTGGTAAGAATTTGCCAAGATTATCTGTGCTCCTGTATCATAAAGATTATTATTTGTAACAAGCTTAACAGTAGAATTAGTTCCTACAGGCATAAAAATCGGTGTTTCGATATCGCCATGCGGAGTGTGCAAAATACCGGCACGCGCACCGGTATTTTTATCAACATGTATTAAGTCGTAACTAAAGTTTTGCGTCATAATTTTCTCAGGTAATGATACAGTACTGTGTATTTTACTGCGTTTACCCCTTTCCCTAGCCCTGGAAGCGTTCTTCGTTATAAGTAATCATCTCAAGCATAGACTGCCAGTTGTCATAAATCTCTTCGGGTTTAAAGTAAAGATTAATTTCCCTTTGAGCACTAACAGGAGAATCAGAAGCATGTATAACATTATATTCCATCACCTGCGCAAAATCAGCTCTTATTGTTCCTACATCAGCATTCATAGGATTTGTAGCACCGACAATATGACGAACGCTTTCAATTGCTTCATACCCTTCAATAACCATAGCCACAATCGGCCCGCTTGTTATATAATGAACAAGCCTTGTATAAAAAGGTTTATCCTTGTGCTCTTCATAATGTTTTGCAGCAAGCTCAGGAGTTACTTGAAGCAATTTCATACCAACAATCTTAAAACCTTTATTTTCAAATCTTTGAATAATCTGGCCGATAATACCTCTTTTTACGCCGTCGGGCTTAATTGCCACAAATGTTCTTTCTTCTGTTTTCATAACCTCTCCTAAAATGTTTCTGTAGGCGCAAAAGCACCCGTCCAGTTCAATTAGAGCATAAAAATTACAAAATGTAAAGATTTTTAAATAGGTTGGCAAAAAATATTATTACAGTATTTAACATAATCAAAGAAGGTCTAGATTTTATGTCAATGTTTGGCGATTATAAAGCTTATAAACGTTATGAACCGGCTTATGCGAGCTGGAAACAGAGCCGCGATATAATGGACGCCAAACGTTTGGAGTATTTGAAACAAAACCCGCAGGAATTTAATCCAGAAGATGTTCAACGGGGAAAAACCCTCTTAAGAGCAATTGACATAATGGATGAATATTCCCAAAAACGTGCACAGGATATGGAAATAGCCGCAAATACCGGTGCAGAAACAGCAATTATGTTAACAGAATTTGCTGGTATGGCGCTTGGTTTAGCTTCTTCAAAACTGAAATCAGTACAATCATTTATAGATAAAGTTGCTAAAAAGTTTAAATTTAATAAAAATTATGCAGCAAGTATTATCCCAATGTTTGCCGGCATGGCAGCAGGTATGATAGTCTCATTTCCCGTTCAGGCGTGGGTTGCCAAAGCACAAGTATCGGCTTCTCGCAAGGGCAGATTTGAAGCAATGCGTAAAGATTTAAGCAGCCCAAACGGTTTTGCGGTACTGACTCCTGAACAGATGCAGCTTGCGTCTCTGCGTATGCAGACAATGCCGAAGGAAGATACAAACAAACTCAAATCAAAATTAACAGGGGGAATTAAAAATTGGAAAGATATGGCTGTTGACAGCAAAGAATACAAACAGCAGAGAAAACAATTTGAAGCACAGCTTGCTGATATTCAAACACATCTGCATGACAAAATGACACCGGAAGAGATAGAAAACGCAAAGAAAGACCAGCAGCTGCTAACAAAACTTGTTGAAAAGATTGATATTGAATCACAAGATTATGCAGAAAATGCTGAACTAGCTGTCGGAATTATAAGTGCAGGGTTATTTGCCGGAGGTTACTTAACCGGTGCAATCGCGCAAAAACTGCTTTCGTTATTTAAAGTAAAATCTGCGGATAAAGTAGGTAAAGTCACACAAATAGTATCTCTTTTAGCAGGTGTAATCGCTTCCGGCTTCGGTTCTTATGTGGCAAAGGATGCTTCACGTGTTGGAAGATTTAAAATTAAACAGGAACTTGCTAAAAATCCGCAAGCACTTGTTTATGTTGATGATAAAAAAATAAAAGATATAGAGAACGTAAAAATTGAACAACCGCGAAAAAATATGTTTACGTTCTTAAAAGAGGCATGGAAAAATCAAAAAGAGTATAAAAAATATAAAGAAACAACAGCACCGGAAGAAAAACGATTTTATCAGGCTGTAGAGACCCTGCAATTAACACCAAAACAGATAAAGGAAGCAAAAAGATTACAGAAAAATACATTCATGACATTTAATATAGTGGATGAAAAATCTCAAAAATATTCAGAAAGTGTAGAAGCTTTAGGGCAATCTGTCGGTTATATAATTGCTTCAATATGTTCTCTTGTTTCTATGGGATTAATGATATTACTTAGTAAAAAAAGTAAAAACAATGGCAAGTTAGAAAGTATGCTAAATGGCGCCGGAGCAGCTATTATTTCATTTATTCCGGCAGTAGCTTTAAACATCTATTTAACCAAAGAACAGAAAAAGGCTTCGCGCGTTGCTGATATGCTTGCTATAAATGAACTTTCAGACTATAGACAATTCAGAGGATAAGCACTTTACTTTTTAGAAATTGTCCTTAATAAATATACAGAAGACTAATTTTTATAAATTAGTAAGGGTAAATAATATTCTTATGAAAAAAGTTTTGAGCTTATTAGTTTTAATATTATTTTTGTACCAGCCCTGCTCTGCGGCAACATTTCAAGGCGGAGTAGCCGAACAAGGAACCGGAACTGCAAGCAGAATAATTGATAAAGCGACCGGCGAAGGAATAGGGGGAGCTGATATTACCCTTCCCAAGCAAAACTACGCCACGAAAACAGACAGCAACGGTTTTTTTGAACTCGACACACAGATTAACGGGCCAAGTATCATGTCAGTACAAAAACAAAATTATAAGCCTTTTACAATGACGGTTGATGAAAGGACTTTAAATGCTCCTATTGTAGTCGGAATCGAAAAATCTAATGCTTCCGGCAAAGCCATTGATACTAATATGTATCATTTAGGCGACAACAGTTTTTCTGATTTATCAGCTAATGCAAGTGAATTTTCAATGCAAGCAATTGGACCTTTTTACACAAAAAGATTTACACTTAAAAATATTAATATTGCAAAGCCGGTTTATATGGTAATAGGTTCAATAATAGGAATTGACACTGCAATGGCAAGGTCTATGGGACAGAATAAAATCCCCAATTCATTCGCCTCCCCTCCGGAAGTTTATTTTAACGGCAACAAAATTTCAGAAATTCAACTTAACGGAGACGGGCAGAGAATAAGGCTTCCGGCAGGACTAATCAGAAAAAATCAGGTAAATGAAATCACAATCAAAACCGGAAGAAATTTAATGCAGACTGCTTATATTGATTATGATGACATTGAGTTTATGAATATAATTATTGAAAACTAAAAGACATTATGTAACACAATAGGTATTGTGTTACATAAATATTTTTATTCCCTCTTTATCGGGCTAAAAAAAGGGATGCAGGATTACAAAAGAATAAATACCTCTTATTGTTATATAAAACCTTTAAATTAACGTATTTATAGTGATAGAGAGCGTTTGAGGCATTTATACCAAAATAGAAATCTATATTGTCAAAACATAATGAAATATGATAATATAGACATTATGTAACTAGGGGGCAAAAATGAAACAAGGATTTACGCTTGCAGAGCTGTTGATAACTCTGGCTATTATTGGAATAATATCATCTTTAACCGGAGTTGCGTTAGTAAATTTGCAGCCGGACCAGAATAAAATCAGATACTTAAAAAGGTTTGATTCTATAAAGTATGCAGTTAATGATCTTGCAGGTAATTCCGCTCTTTTTCCGGTGTGTCAAGACGATTTAAACTGCCGTGAGCATCCGTTATTTAATACAATGGCTGGTATAGGAGGCAGGTTTAATGCATTAGGTGAAGGAGATCAGAAATTATGTCTTGGACTGTCAATGCTTCTAAATGGCAGAAATCTTCCAAATCTCAATTGCAGCAATCAGCCATTGGAGTATAAAGATGGAGCTGATTGGGAACCCTCTTTTGTAACACAGAATGGAACCCAGTGGCTTGTTTCTACTTTTAGAGCACTGAATGGTAATAGTGCAGAATACCAGACAGATGTCTATTTTGATATTAATGGAGAAGCCGGACCCAATTGTTTATACAATTCTGATTCGTGCCAAAATCCTGACAGATTTAAAGTTATGATTGCTGCAAACGGTACTGCCGTAGCAGCAGACCCAGTTGGTCAGTATTATCTTATGACAAGAAAAAACTGGAAAAAAACTTCGCCTGTAATTGATGAGAATGCTAGTGTAACCGAGAATTTGACAGCCAATTTAAGAAGATTTACTCTTTTTCCATGCTCAGGAGAAGCTGATCATGCAAATGGAGGGGCAGGTGGAAACGGAGGAGAAGGTGAAAGTATATGGGGC
>CALUSZ010000021.1 GCA_944323495.1 Candidatus Gastranaerophilales bacterium | reverse complement strand
GAGAGAGTGTTTGGATAGTATTCTTGCTCAGACTTTCCAGGATTTTGAGATAATTTGTGTGGATGATGGCTCGACTGACAAGTCTCTGGAGATTTTGCAGGAGTACAAAAGAAAAGACGACAGGTTTGTGATTCTCCAACAAAGACATTCCGGCGCCGGAAGTGCAAGGAATAACGGAATAAGACTTGCGGAGGGGAAATATATTCAGTTTCTTGACTCGGACGATTATTTTGAACCAACCTTGCTTGAAGAAATGTACAATCGCGCAGAGAAATTTAATGCGGATTTAACAGTTTGTTCATCTAGAAAAGTTGATGATGAGGGAAATATAACAGAGACAGGAAGTCCGAATTTCCCTATTAATATTGATAAAGTTCCAAGGGAGCAGGTCTTTAACAGGCAAGATTTCAAGGATGAGATATTTTGTCTGTTAATCCCTGTAGTTTGGAATAAGTTAATCAAAAAATCGTTTTTGGAAGAAAATCATCTTGAATTTCCGCCTCTTAAGATTTATGAAGACATTGCTTTTATGCATAGTCTTGTTATTTCTGCCAGAAGAATTGCGGCATTTAATAAAGAACTTATCAATTACAGATTTAACCGTCCCGGAAGCCTTGTAAGCACACGCTCAAGTCATACGATTGATGCGGTAAAATCCTGTATGTATCTTGGGGAATTTCTTAAATCAAGAGGATTTTTACCTGAGTACGAAAACGCATACAGAAAAGTTTTCATTAACCATATAAGGGCAGAAATTAGTTATTGTAACGATAGTGAGTACAAAAAGTTTCTTCAAGAGTTTAAAACACTTTTACCGAATGATTGGCAAAAATACCAGTCCGCACTACGAAAGGATTATATTACCCCCGAATATCTAAAGAAATTTATCGGAGATAAAAAAGTTATGCTCTGGGGCGGGAGTTTGTTTATCAGGCAAGTTTTGGAGAAGGAGCAGGAAAAGAACCCGAATATTTTAGGGATAATTGACAGAAACACGGCGTCAGCAGGCAAACAGTTCTGCAATTACACAATTTACCCTCCGGAAGCTATTAATGAACTAAGACCTGATGGAGTAATTTTGACGGTTCTATCTAACAACGAGTCCATTTATGAATCATTAAAAGAGGAGTTTAAAGAAAAATACCCGACGGTAGAACTTTTGCCGAATATCTTTGAAGAGGAGCTGGAATTTTGCAAGATATAAAAATAGATTTAGTTTATCTCTGGGTAGATGATAAAGATGAAGAGTGGCAGAAAAAAAGAAAGTTCTGGGCAAATAAACTCGGTATAGTAAGTTCGGAAGAAAATAATGACTGTCGTTATTCAAATAATGATGAGCTTAAGTATTCCCTGCGTTCTGCCCAGATGTATGCTCCTTGGATTAATAAGATTTTTATAGTAACAGACGGACAAGTTCCTAAATGGCTTGATACAAATCACCCTAAAATAAAAATAATCGACCACAAAGACATCATGCCGGAGGATTGTCTGCCTTGCTTTAACAGTGAAGCAATAGAGACTTGTATAGCTAATATTCCGGATTTGTCAGAATATTTTCTGTGTGCAAACGATGATAAATTTTTTGCATCTCATGTATCTCCTGAGTATTTCTTTGACAAAAATAATAATCCGATAGTCAATATGCGTTCTCAAAATTGGATAAAAGATGAAATCATTAGGAGTTTATATAAGCAATCCTATCTGAATACGGTAAATGTTTTTAAAGAACATGTTCCGACTCAAATAAACTTTGAAAAACTTGAACCGTTTCATTGCATTGAAGCATATAGAAAAAGCTATTATCTTGAATGCAAGGAGAAATTTAAGAAATATTTTGAGCAAACCGTAAAGCAAAAGTTTCGTGCTGAAAATGCTATTCAAAGACCTATTGTTGATTTGTATATGGTAACAGCTAAAAATTGTCAATTGAAACTAAATACAGCAGTTTTAGAACAGGATTCTCAATTAAATGTTGATAATCTTTATATAGCAATCGGCACTTTAAAAAATATGCAGGAAATTATAAAAGCAAAGAAGCCAAAACTACTGTGTATCAATGACGGTGATTATATCTTAAATAAAGACAGGTGTAATCTGAAATTTTTACTGGAAAAACTGTTTCCTAAAAAATCGGAATGGGAAAAATCTGTCTGCAAAAAACTTATAATAGAACCGTTAAAGAATAAGTCATTTCCAATTGTTTTTGCTTTTAACAACGATTATTCCAAATATTTTAGCGTTACACTTACTTCGCTTATTGAAAATTCTACCCCTGATAAAAACTATGATATTGTAGTACTGCATACGGATATAGAAGAAGAAAACCGCAGGCGGTTACAGAAGATGGTTCCTTCTAACTTTTCGCTTCGATTTTTTAATATAACGGAATATTATTTTAATTACTTTAAGGATTATAATATAAATATACCTGATTATTGGTCTAAAGAGATTTTCTACAGAATATTTATTCCGATTTTAATGCCGGATTATTCCAGAGTATTGTATCTGGATAGTGATGTAATTATTAATCAAAATATTGATGCTATTTTTGATATTGATTTTGGTAATAAGCAGATTATAGCTGTCCGAGATACTATTTCTCCGGTGCTAGATCTTGACAAAAATAAGGAACGGAAAGAGTATATAATAAATGTTCTAAAATTGAGTAAGCCGGAAACCTATTTTAATTCGGGTTTAATATTATTTAATATCTCACAAATAGATACTACTCAATATATTACGAGATTTACAAATGCTTTAAATATAAAAGAATTTTTATTTCCTGATCAGGATATACTGAATAAGATTTTTGAAAATGATGTCAAACTGATTTCTCAATGCTGGAATTATTGTTACGGCACATTAATTTGGGATAAAGGATATAAAAATGAAATCTCCGGAGATTTCAAGAAAGATTTTATACAAGCACTCAACAATTTTAAAATTATACATTATACTTCGCCTAAAAAGCCGTGGAATTCTATGGATGAAGAATTGTTTAATCTCTTCTGGAGCTATGCCAGACAAACTCCTTATTATGAAGAATTGATGTACAAAATGTGCCAGAATTCTATAAAAAATACATTAGCGGAAGAGATGAAATACATCAATCTTCTGGCGATGGCACAAGCGGAAAAAAGAGTTGTATTGTGGGGTGCAAGTTTATTTTTGGAAGATTTTTTTACCAGATATCATATATTAAATGAAAACATACTGGGAATTATTGATAAAAATATTTGTAAACAGGGAAAATCTTTAGGTGAATATAAAATATATCCTCCGGAAGCCTTAAAGGATTTGAAACCCGATAAAATCATTGTGACTATTGTAAATTCAGCAGATGAAAGAGTAAAAGAGATAAAAACATACTTAAAAGACTGCGGTTATGAAAATATTAAAGTAAGCAGAATATAGGGAGAAAAGATGATACTTGAAAAACTTAATGAGGATTTATTTGATAAGATACCGGAACACTCAAAATTGGTAATATTTGGTGCGGGAGAAGTCGGACAAAGAATATTTAAAGATATAACCCGAGTGAAGCCAAATGTTAAAATAATAGGTTTTATTGATAATTATATAAAAGATAATAGTTTAAATCTTCCGATTTGGACAATAAAACAATTTATAGATACAGAAGAAAAAAT
>CALUSZ010000020.1 GCA_944323495.1 Candidatus Gastranaerophilales bacterium | reverse complement strand
TTCCTGAACTCCTTAGAAGAAATTATTCCCAAAGAAAATGAACGAGAAATTTTAAACAACATAAGAAACAAAGCTCTATTCCTTCCAACATCTGAAAGCAGCAGAAACGCTTTCGTTGTAAAATATTCTAAAAGAAGTCAGACAGAGATTATAAGACGTATATTTATTGCCTCAACAGGCTCCATAGAACACGTTACTCCAGCTTCTAACGGCGGATTGAATACGATAGGAAATTTTCTTTTAACTTCTGCCAGCGGAAACCGTTACAGAGAAAATATGCCTCTTGTTGAATATATAAAAAGACACCCAAAAATCCCTCAATATATGCAAATGTATATTGATGATATTATAAGAGAAATCCACAAAGGTCATCTTCAAGGCAATGAAACATACCCTTATAAAATTAAGAAAAAACTGTTTGAAGAATCTGAAGGCAGAATTATGATAAGTCTCGGATTATATAAATATTCGGAAGAGGAGGCCGCAAGAGCAGTTGAAGCTTACGAAAAAGGAGTAAATATATACAAAACTTAAAGGCATGTATAAATTAAATCCTGATTATTCAATTCTACAAAATCTTTATAAACATACGGGATATCAATCATAATTTCTCCTTTCTCAATATCCGGAGTCAGATTATAATCGTTTACAAAATTTCGGTCCAGCGCGATTTTATATTTGCCGGGAGAAATCCCTGAAAAATAATAATTGCCGGAATTATCAACCGTTGAATATGCAACTTCCTGCCCTTCCATATCAAAAAGACTCACGATAAAATCTGTAATGACCATTTTTCTATTAAATTCATCTTGTATTTTTAGTTTTCCGGAAATATTGCCGACAGTGCTTTTTAGCGGGAATTCTACTCTTGTTGTTTTCATTGGCTCAACATATATCGACTGCTTTAAATCCTTCTCCGGCGACAGGTTCGCATGCAGATTATCTCCGTCAAGTTTAATATCATAATAACCTTTTTCTACATTTTGAAGGGGACAAAAACCGCTTCTTTTAGTTTTTATAGGCTGGCTTTTCCAGGCAACTTTTACCGGAACATTAGGAACTTTTATATCATCTTTATCAAATATGTTATTGTGGTTTTTATCAATATAAGCAGCTATTTCAACAAAACCTTCGTCAGGAGATGCAGTTCCTATTGATTGCAGGCCGCAGCCGGAAAAAGCAAATGTATCATTAAAGGTAAAATTAATAGAATGTCTTGTATTTGCCGGAATATACATATTATTAAACATATAACCCATAGCTGTATTATATTGATAATTAAGACTTATAATCATACCGGTTTTTGTTCTGTATCCTATTGCAGCAGTATATGTACAGCCTCCATCATAGCCTTGATATTTATAACCTATACCTAAGGCTAAAATTATTCTTTTAAACTCGGGGAATCGGTAATTTAGTTTTATCATATTGTAATCATTTTTAGTTCCACCGGATTCATACTGAACACTTTCATGCCCGAGTCCGAGGACACCTTTATTTTTAGGAAGCCGCCAGTTCGTATTACAGTAGAGGTTGCTGTAATTACTTGTAAAACCGTTTGAATATGAACTTGAAGAATTATATTCAGTATTATAAGCATTTCCCATATATCCGGCTTCCAGAGTTAATTTAGAATTTATACTTTTTGATGCGTTTAAATTATAGTAATAATTCAAATTATGACCGACACTGTTTTCACCATATCTTAAATTTCCGTTGAGCCGGAGTTTAGCAAAATTAAACAGGTTTGCTCCGGCATTAATATACGCTTCATCAAAGGTTGTGATTCCTCCACTGTAGCGTTGGTCCAGATTTGAAAAATATCTTGTATAGCGCATATTGGCATTGAATTTCTCACGGGTGTAACTATAAGCAGCTTCTGCGCCAAGCCTATCGCAGATAAACCCCGAGTCGGAACCGGCTACATAATAATTTGGTGATTGCTGGTAGAGTCTTAGTTTTAGAGTTGAATTATGGTAGTCAAAAACATTTTCAAGAGATAATGAATATCCCGGATTATATCCGGAAGCATCATAGTTAAAATCTTTCATCAGAGATAATCCGGCAAGAGCATTGAGCTTATAGAACTCATTTCTATATAGATTTAAAGTGTTAATTAAGCTCACTCCCTCCATTGTATTCGGATTTCGGTAAACGCCGGAGGATAGTATCGAATAATCATTATATAAATTAGTTAAAAATATAGCATCGTCATTTTTTTTGATAATTTTATCGTAAATGAGTTTTGTATCAAGAGTCATATTATCACTTATTCCGTACTGCCTGCTGCCGCCGGCTACAAACTTTTTAGAAGTCATCTGGTAAATATAGCCGTTTGAACTGAAAAGTCTGTTGTTAAATCCGGAAATTCCCGTAAAAATACGATGCTTTGACTCTCCCTTTTTTAAAAAACTGTTGACTGAGGATTTATCAGTTT
The DNA here is from genome assembly GCA_944323495.1 of Candidatus Gastranaerophilales bacterium. The sequence continues at coordinate 2,613 of CALUSZ010000020.1, read as the reverse complement.
TTTCATATTCATTATAATCCGATAATTGTGCTCCTATAAGCATTGTTCCTATTGAATTATAATTATCTTTAAAGCCGGAAACCTGCCCTAATTCATAGTAATATTTATCACGCCACTTATTTTTATAAGAAAAACTCAGGCCGCCAAATGAAAAAAACTGCTGAGTATAGTTATTTGTATTAAAATTTAAAGAATAATCACCGTCATATAATTTGCCCTTCAGGCTCATTCTTGTATTATTATTAAACATTACATTATTCTGTGTTGCATTTAAGTAGACCTGCTTTGCAGAATCATTCATCATTGAATTGCTCACTTCAAACGTATCAAAAGACAGCCTGCCCTTTTCTTTCGGCTGTAAAATATTTTTTTCCTCTGCTTCTTCCTGTACTGTCTCTGTAGTTTTCTTTATAATATATTTGTTCTGAACTTTTACGCACAAAGTACTGCTATCAATTGTGAATTCGGAATTAAAAATACGTTCTGCAATATCTTTGTCAATATAAAACTCGTTAATTTCTATAATACCTTCTTTTTGAAATTTTAATAAATCTGAAATAGAATTATTATTCAAAAAAATTCCGCTTCTGTTTATAAAAATATTTTCACCCTCAAAGTTAGAAAAAGCCAGTTCTTTTTGAGAATGATTTACCTCAAGCTGTAAATTAAATTTTTTTGCTATTTGTTTGACCGGAAGGTATATCTTATTCTCTGAAAGCATCATTACTTCAATATCATAATAATCTGCATTGTTTACTTCCAGAGAAGTTATTGTAGTCTGTTCATTCTGTGCAAATACACAGCAAAAACCGGTCAAAAATAACAGCATCAAAAGTATAAAAAATTTCATCAGGGTTTCCTGTATATATTCAGGGTTATTACAGCCTCATAAACCCCTGCCGAATCTTCTCCAATAGAATATGTATTCCCGAGAGGTGTATTGGATATTGTTTGAGAGACATTCATATCCTGAACTCCGCCGCTTAAAATCTTGCAGCAAAGCTCTCCTCTATAGTTTAAAGGTTTTATATCATATGACGAGGTGTTAATAACGGGGTATGCTATTATATTAGGATTCTTGGACGGGCTGCCGGAGATAATATCAAATACTGCTGCGGATTCAGGCAGCCGGTCTTTATTTCCAAGCATAAGATATAGTTTATCATTATTCATCACATAAGCATTTTTCATTCCGCCAAGTGTATCTATGCTTCCGGATAAAATAAAATCATACGTATTATCATCACCATTGGTCTTGATATTAAATATCGCCTCCAAGCCTGATTGGAATCCGTTTTCCGGATTTATTACACTGTTATTTTTTGAAGAAGGTACCGCTTTCACAATGGCAGCAGAAGGCACAACAGTTGTAATTACGCTGTCCATTACCGCAGCGCCGGAGCATACCGGCGCTGTAAGTAATAGTAATAAAAAGATAATAAAACGATTTTTCATCAAAAATATCCTATGTTGTAGTATCCGTTAATGTTATATGAGCCTCATAAGTTCCTGCGTTATCATCAAAAGAGTATGTTGTTGAATCAACAGAAGAGGATATCGTAGTCGTTGCAGTTGTTATTCCAGGGTTTACCTTAAACTCATACTGGCTTTTGCTGTCATTATATTGAGGTTCAACTCCTTCCGTTGCGCCGCCGATTGTAATACCCGTTACCGGATAGGCAATTGCGTTTGCGTTATTGGCAGGAACTGCGGTTCCGGTTTTAATATCGGTTAAAGAAGCAACTGCAGGTTTTTTAGTTGTATTAGTAAGTATTACATATACAACTCCAGCTTTTTTAAAAAATGCCTGTTCAAAACCGTTAGCTGTATCTGCCTTGGCTGTTAGATACAAATCAATTTCATCATTTGCGCGGATTGTAAATATTGATGAAAAAGCACTGTCTAAATTACCTGTTGCCGGATCAATAGTTTTTGTCTGAATATCAGTTTCTGCTTTGATATCAACAAAAGGCGCCAGGGTTGCACGCAAAATTTGTGTATCAAAGTTTTCAGCGTGTGCACACAGACAAGAGGCACATAAAACTAAAAGTGATGTGAATAATTTTGTTTTCTTCATGTTGGTTTCTCCTTAAATTGAATTACTTAAGTTAAACGAAATCTCTTTTATAAGATTTTTGTTTTCTCCCTTTTCGTTTTTGTAGGTTAAAATAACTTTCAGAATATAATCTCCTTCTTCCAAGTTATCGGGTATTAAGCCGGTCTCCTCAAAAACGCCGTTCGCTCTTATAGTATTGCTGTTCATATTAAATTCTTGTATTAATTTTTTGTCCTTAATAATCTGTGCTTTTCCGTAATAACGCACCTTGCTGTTACCGCCTGCCGAAAGCTGCATATGGTAAACCAGATTCTTATTGTTTTTTTCAACCGTTAAATTATTAAATGAACCCGTCTTTACAAAACGCCCTTTATCAACGTAAATCGGGATTCCAAGTCTTGTTTTTACAATAAGCTTTGTATTTACATTCTTATTTTTATTTGGGAGTATAATTTCTTTTGCTGCTACATCTTCAATAAACATTACCATTCTGGATTCCCCATCAGGCAGGCTTTTTAAATCAGTAAATGTAACCCTGACTAATTGAGGAATCCCAT
>CALUSZ010000019.1 GCA_944323495.1 Candidatus Gastranaerophilales bacterium | reverse complement strand
AAATATTATCTTTTCCAGTATATTCCCAGCTTCTGTTTAATCTTCCCCTGCCGTTTGTCTGATTAAACGTATAAATAACCGTTTTATCCTCTAAACTTTTAATATTCTCTTTTGCAAATTTATTAGTAGAGTCAACTTGCTCTAAATACAATAATTTCATTACCTTATTGTATTATAAAAAAACTGCCCTGAAAATTAATCCAGAACAGTCCTTTTTGTATGTACACATTAGGTTTGCAATTTTCTTTAAGCAACTTGTTTTGTGTTAGTCATCGGCTTCATTTCAGCTTCTTTGGCTGTATTAACCGCTGGCTGCATTGCTATTTGTTTAGCTTTTTTGCGTTGATTTAATTTATCACCAAGTTTGTTTGCCAAAGGTGTAACAAGTACCGGTGTTACATATCTGTAAATTAATGTGAATGTCAATAATCCCATCAATGAGCCAAAGTTTTTCAGTTTTGATCCCAGCGACTCCTTAATCATCTTGGCTTTTTCACTATCCACTTTTCGTTCTACAGTAATCTGCTGTTCTTTAAGCCCGCGGTATAAGTGTTCCAAATTCTTGTTTAGACCTCTGATCTTAGCAGCTACAGTATAAGCGGCAAGCGCAGGGATTATACAACAGAGTCCTTGATTTATAGCCAAAGTCTTTCGTTTATCTGCATCTAAATCCTTATTATGTACAGTTTGCCACATATATACACTGCTTGTTAGAATTGAACCAAGAGTTGCCATATGCTCTGTCATACTACCTGGTATAGGGGCTTTTGACATTTTTTCAGAGGCATTTTGTATCCATTCTTGATTGTACATCTTTTTTGCATAATATTTCCCATATACTTTACTTATCCAAGCGCCAAATTTAGATTCTTTTCCCTTAAAACTTGGTTCTTGCGGAGTTTTAATCTCTGAAGGTTCTGCTTGTCTTAGAGGAGATTTATTAGCATATCTTGCTTGTATATTATAACTGTTTAAACCTTGAATATTCATTATGCCACCGCCTTTCCGGAGTTTATCTCTTGTTTAGCAGGAATGATTTCCTTTGTTTCGACTACCGGTTTAGCAGGTTTTTTGCTTTTTTCTAAACCAAAAATATGTTTTAGAATCCACGGTATCAGCATTATTGTTCCGGCTGCTATCGGAATTCGGGTCGCAATATCCGGAAGCCAGCCTAACCATTTATCACTTATTTCATTAGCCGCATCAGCATCCAGCATTTTTTGGGTAACAGGAGTCCCTAATTTATCCGGTACTCCTTCTTTAGGAAGTCCATCTATATCCTTTTCCACTGTGTTAGATTGATATGAACAATATTTTTCTCCTTTAGTTGTTCCATCTCTCTTAGCTCCTGTATATAAAGGAGTTGCATGTTTAGTTTCTCTGTAAGAAGAGATGTGTATCATATCCATATCAAGATTGTATGGAGTTCCGTCTTTCTTTTTCCAGAAATCCGGATGTAATCTTTTGCCGTTTTTCTCAATAGAGGCTGTATCCAAATCCGGCATAATTTCTTCTAAGAACTTTTTATCAATATGTTTTAGTGAGAAGAAATTTACATTGTCATAATCTTTTAGATGAAGAGAGCTTTCCATTCCTTCTTCTTTAACAGCAATAAACATATCTTTTAAATCAATATGTATTTTCTTACCGTTTTTGTCAACCCATTCATTAACAGACTTATCTTTCATTGCATTTAAATCAATATTAAGGTTAAATTGTTTATTTAATGTTTCTTCAGAAACTTGCGATAAATGCGTAGGTCTTGCAACTGTTAAGGTATCTTTTACATCTGTTGAGAACGGGTTTTTTGATTTATCTTTCCATTCACTAAAAGGCTTTTTAATAGTTTCTATGTCCAGATGCGGGTATTTCTTTTTTAATATTTCGGGCTTCAAATTTGGCAATAAGTTCTTCTTAGCATATTTTATGCCTTTAGAAAATGGAGTTGCTATTAATATAGAACCTACAATTCCAACTGCACCAGAAGACATTGAGTGAGCTGATGCGTACATATTATCTTGTTTGTTTTTCTTTGTTGGGAAAGCCATAATTGTAGCCGGTCTTAACAGCATACATATAATTGCAGATATGCAAGCTTGAGTAAGAACTTCATGCCCCATCAAATTTAAACTAGCATCAAAAAAGCGGCTTTTTAGAAACTTGTCCAATCTTGTCTCTTTATCCGCCGCTTTTGTTATAACTTTCTTTACAATTTCTTTTTTACCCTTAAAAGACACTCCGCTCTCATATGAGTCTGGCTGGGCATGCAACAATTTCTGCTTTCGCATTTGTTCCGAATAATTTAATCTAATCTCATCATTGGGGATAGTACTGCTGTTGGTTGATTGTATCCTTCCCAAGGAGCTTAGATTTTGCGTTGTATGAATCTTCATCATCATAGTTTCCAATCTAAATTAACTGTCTACACATTCATAGTAAAACAAATAAAAAATTTTTTTGCTAGTTTGTGACAAATTTGTTACAATTGGTTTAAAGCTAGTGAATAGTGAGTAGTGAATAGTGAATAGGAAGATATTTTTTATATTTATTTTACTTCTTTTTTGTAAATCAGCATCTGCTTTGGATTTAGACATGACTGTTGATGATGAAATCCGAAAGAACTATAACCCTTCTAAACTAATCAATGATACCGGTGTAAAAGAAGAGACTCTTCCTGAACTGCCTGTTATTCTTGATATGGAAGATGATAATATTCCAAATACTTCTTCTCCTCCAGTTGTAACCACGCAGCCTCCAGTGAAGGTCATTAGTTCCGGGAATATAAAAATAAGAAAAGGTACAAGTTTTAATGTAGTAAATTCAGCTAAGATTTCCGATTGGCAAAGAAAAGGAACAACTGTTAAATTTACCACTAAGACAGCTATTGTTAAAAAGAAATATACGATTCCTGCCTCTACTGTGTTTACAGGTGAAATTATCGAATCTCACCAGCCGCAGATAACCTGTAACGGCGGACTGGTTGTTATAAGAATAAGAAGCATGCTATACAAAGGCCAGACCGTAGCTATTAATGCGTATGTAACAAGAGCTGATGATAAAATGATATTCCTTAATAACATAAAAGGTGATAGGACATACCTTAAAACCATGTGGAAAAAGGGAAATTGGGGAAGAGCTTTATTTGGCAGAATGCTTAATTTGACTGTTAGTTTAGGCGGAGACGGCGCAACTTTATTATTATCCCCGTTTCCTTTTGCATACGGAACAATCTGTCTCGGGATAAATACACTTGTATCGCCAATAACAGCCTTTTTCTCCAAAGGCGGGCATGTCTCAATTCCTGCAGGAAGTGCTTTTAGAATAAAGCTTCTTGACGATGCTTATATTGACTAAAACAAATTAACAACATTGTGTTCTTCAAATTTAGGGCATGTATTCCAAACAAGTGTAGGTATAATATCTCCCGGTGTTCTTCCGGAAAATTGACATTTGCAGCAGCCTTTAACCATGTTTGTGGAGCCGTCTATTATTGGCTGAAAATATTTACAGCACTGGCATATTTTTAGTGAAAGTCCATAATCAGCAAGCTTTTCGGTTAACTCTCTTATCGCATCAACCATTCTTAGGTGATTATTTTTAGTTGTATAAGTTTTTCCTCTGTTAATAAACTTAACCCTTGCAAGCCCATCATCGGATATTAGTTCCAATTTGCATGGGAAATCCCGTTTCCCATCTGTTACGATAATGTCTGTAACCATTTTTTCTATATTATGTTTTCTTGATTTATGGTTAACAAAATTTCGAACCCCTCTAATCAACGGGAAATTATGGATTATATGACCTATAGAATATAGTGGATACGCAAATAAATATAGATATTCTTTTGCATATATTTTGGTATTAAACAGGCTTATGCAGAAAGCCAGAGCCAAAACAATGAATGTTATAAGAATTGTTGTATAACTTACCCAGAAAGGGAATGAGTATGAGTGAATAAGTAGTATCATATATACAATAATACACATGAGCCAGTTTGGCTGGACTAATGAGCATAAATATTCCTGTGTAAGGAAATTAGGAGAATGCGTTACATTATTCCAGAAAATATTAATACGTTTGGAAAGTGAAGGTATTCTAGTATCATAATTTTCAATTTCTGTATATACCTTTAAATCATCAACAAAAGCAACCGGAACTCTTTCTTGAGCGAGCTTCATCGTATAAATAACTTCTGCTGTTTTGTCTTTAAACTCAAAAGAACCAATTTTGTTGAGTAAATCCTTCTTTATTACAAAACTGTCCGTATTTATGAGGTTAGTGAGTCCGAGTTTTGTTCTTGTTGCCATCATGAACTTCGAAATATATCTTGAATACGTTACCTTAACGCATTGCCAGAATTTGAGTTCTTTATATTCGCCTATATAATTAATCATAGGTATAAAAACAGCATATCTGCTTAAAAAGAAGTTAACATTTGCAAGAAAATCAGAGTCGACATAGTTTTTTGCATCGAGAAATACATATGCATCTAAATTTTTTGCTTCTGACAGTTTTTCTGCAAGAATAGAATAAGCCTGGCTTTTTCCTATAGGTTCAAGGTTATTAATATTAATTACGTTAACATCTAAATCGCTTTGGAGCATAACTTCTGAAACATCAACGCATTTATCCAAAATAGTGTAAATTGTATAGCGCTGCTTTGGATAATTTTGGTTTTTTAATTGCTTAACTAAATTCTCAAGTGTGTTGACTTTGCCTGTAGCATATACAACAACACAAATATTAGAATCCTTAGAAGTGTATTTATCTCTTATTTTCTTGACCGGCTTCAGACTTGCGCAGGCAAGTATAATATAGAATACAGTAAAAATTGTTATATAAATGTATAAAACTGTCATGATAATTGTCTCCAAGAAAAGTTTACTCTAAAAACAATAAATACTCAAATAAAAATAAAATACTTGATTTCCAAAAATGTCTATGTTACATTAGATTTTGCCGGAGGTAAATAGACATTCTGGTTTTGAAATAAGAATATGTGGGCTGCTAGCTCAGGTGGTTAGAGCGCACCCCTGATAAGGGTGAGGTCGGTGGTTCGAGTCCACTGCGGCCCAGATAAAAAAGCTGATAACATTGTTATCAGCTTTTTTATTTACTTTCTTTGTGTAAAATTGTTGGAGGTGGTATTCTACAGTACTGCTGTTTCCTCCGAAGAAATATGGAAGTAAAGGCCCTGTTATCCAGTTAAGAGCAGACCAGCTCTTCATCTCATTATATTCATATGAATCAAGGCAATCATAGTGTCTTTATCTTCAAACATACTTCCGTATTTTATTATAAATGTTTTTCAATGTTTGTAATAATAGAGCTTTTAGGCATAAGGCCTACCATTCTTTCCACAACCTCACCATTTTTAAAGACCAGTAGTGTCGGAAGACCACTTATTTGATATTCTTTAGCTGTTTCGATATTATCATCAGTATTTATTTTGGTAAACTTTACTTTTCCCCCAAGCTCTCTTTCTATTTCTTCCATAATTGGCCCTAATTTCCTGCAAGGACCGCACCAGTCGGCATAAAAATCAACAACGGTAAGTCTTTCATTTTCTATAACCTCTAAATCAAAAACATCTATATTTATTTCTTGCACCATATTAAACTCCTTCTTATTTTTTTATATCTTAACATAAGTATTGTATTTATACTATAATACTTATGGAGAGAATCTTGATAAATTACAGCAGGGAAGAAAGAAAATTTTTAAAATATCTACAATATGCAGATGTCGTAAGTTTTGATATTTTTGACACATTGCTGATTCGTCCTTATGCTAAGCCTGTTGATATGTTTAAGCATATGGAAAAAATTTTTTCTACCTTAGACTTTTCTAAAGAACGGGAATTCGCTGAGTTTAGAGCAAGAAAAGCCGGTATAACTAATGAGATATCATTCAACGATATATATGATTGTATTTTAGACGAATACACATATCTTAAAGAAAAAGAGCTTGATTTTGAACGGAAATGCTTAAGGGCAAATCCTGTTATTGAGCGGTTGTACAATCTTGCGATTGAAGCGGGGAAAAGAGTTATAGCGGTTTCGGATATGTATTTGCCAGAAGATTTTTTGAGAGAAGTGCTGGTTAAAAACGGGTATGAAAAAGTAGAGAAAATATATGTTTCTTCGGAATATAAAGTTGATAAAAATTCAAAGCTCTTATATGAAAAGGTTATTGAAGATTTGAAGATAAAGCCTGAAAAGTTTCTGCATGTAGGTGATAATCTTACCTGCGATTTTTATAGGCCAAAAGAATGCGGAATGAATGCTCTGTTTATCCCTAAAATCATCGAGAATAGAAATGTATGGTCTAAGCGGGCAGAGAAAATATCCGGTGCTGATGCTGATATTTTAAGAGCTATGTTTGCATATAAAAATGTAAAATACAGTTCTGATAACTATTGGAATGAGATTGGTTACTATCTCGGCGGGCCATTGGCTGTAGGATATATTGAAAAAATACGGCAGGTAAGTAAGAGAAATGGAATAGAGAGCCTTTTATTTGTATCCAGAGACGGGTATATTTTACAGAGAGTTTACAATATTCTTGAAGATAATTCGCTTGAGAATAAATATGTTTACGCTCCAAGAATACTCAATTTAAAATGTTTTTTAGACAGCAGAGAAACTCCTGATTATTTATCTGATATTGAAGATTTGAAACAGGGATGCCGGCAGGATATTGAGGCCTTTGCTGCAAAAAAGAGAGAAGATTATGCCAACTATCTTCGCAGGCTTGACATAAAAGGGAATAAAATAGCATTGATTGATATGACAACAGGGGCCTATTCTTCGCTTTATTTTCTAAAAAGATTTTTAAGTGAAAAACTGGCATTGGGCTTTTACAGCTGTGCATTTTCGCATAATACTACACTAAAGGCTTATATATATCTTGATAAGCTTCTGGAAAAAGACGATTTGCCTCTGGTCAATCTTACCGAATTTTTGATAACGGCTCCGGAGGCGCCGCTTATTGATATTGACGGTGAGAATTTTATATTCAAGGAACTTAATTGTTATGATAAACAAAGAATTGATGTTTATAATCAGGTCATGGAGGGTATAGAAGAATTTGCATCGGATTATAAAGTTTTCTTCGGAAAATATCCGGCGGCATTTAGTTCAGAAACCGTCTTTGCGTTATTAAAAGAGTTTATTAAATCCACTGATTTGCGTGATAGAAAATATTTAAAACAAATATATCATGCAAAAGATACAAGGAGTTTGGTTTATAAATCTTTGTATGACGGAATGGGAAGGTATAGTTATTTTAAAAACGAACTTAAAAATTTTTACCTTAGAAAAAGGCACGATTATGTTGAGTTTAAACGGTATATTAAGCACAAAATAAAATGTTTTTTGTATGAAAATACAAAGATTCGTTTTAGACAAAAAAGGGGGAGATGATTATGCAGTCGGAGCTTAATTATTATCTTCAGTATTCTAACTGGCATGATGAGAGTGTTGAATCAAAAGAAAAAGACATTTCCGTTTGGTGTGAGCTTATTGAACTTCATAATTTAAAACCTGAAAATAAAGATGCTGATATTCTTGAGATAGGGTGCGGTATGGGCAGATTTCTGCTTGCAATGCAGCGGTATGGATATAAAAATCTAAAAGGAGTTGACAACTGTAAAGCTCTACAGGAAGCCGCGTTAAGAGAAAATCTTGATACAGAATGTGCAGACGGGATAGAATTCTTAAAACAAAATAATAAAAAGTATGATGCGATATATTGTTTCGATGTTTTAGAGCATATTCCAAAAGAATATCAGCCTGAGTTTTTTACGCTGATAAAACAGAGCCTGAAAGAAAATGGGTTTGCAGTAATCAGGGTACCTAATGCTCTTTCTCCTACTGCAGGATTTTTCCGATATGAGGATTTTACTCACGTAACCTCTTATACTCCCGTTACTATAAAATTCCTTGCAGAAAATGCCGGTTTTAATTATGTTGTATCAAGACCGGAAGTCGTTGAAGATACTGAATTAAAAGAGCTAAAGGCACCGTTTGCTGAAATTTACCGCAAACAGTTTGGGCTTACAGACTTAATATTGACTCCAAATATTATGTCTATATTGTTTAATGATAAAAACTCGTTTGAAAGATATAATACAACTACATCACCGCTTGTGAACAAATATACTTCCGGATATGAAAATCTTAATCTAAAAAAATTAATTACATATTATATAATGAAGCTTTTTGCAAGACTGACTTTTGGAAGAATAAAAACCTTTTTTAAAAAAAGAATTCCTTATAAATATGAAATAGTCGTTAAGAAAACAGATAGGAATTAGTACAAAATAATCTATTTTTATGCTAAGATTTGAGTAAGAGAAGGTTGGGGAATTTTATAATGCCGAGAAAAAAAGAGATCGAAATAGTACTGGATACAGAGACAACGGGTTTGGATTATACCAGAGAGCGTATAATCGAGTTTGCCGGGGTGAGGCTTGAGAATGGCAAGGTAAAAGAGGAATTTCAGACATTGATTAACCCTCATCAGCATATAAGAAAATCAAGTATGGCAATACATGGGATTACTCAGGAGATGGTAGCTGATGCGCCGAGTGAAGAAGAGGCTATGCCGAAGATTTTGGAATTTATAGGAGATTATCCTATAGTTGCTCATAATGCTATATTTGATTATTCATTTTTGAATGAAGCGAAATTGCGTGTTACAGGAGAAAAGCTTGAAAACCCCAGAATTGATACTCAAACAATGTTTAAAGAGATTGCGCCGGATTTGGAATCGCACGGGCTTGAAGCTTTGACAAACAGATTTAATGTTGAACTTAAAAATCATCATAGAGCAATGGCTGATGCAATGGGGCTTGCTCTTGCTTATCCGAAGCTTAAGAAACTTTATCTTCAAAGGTTAGATTGGCAGAAAAAGCAGCTTGATAATGTAGATTACCTGTTTGACAGATATTTAAGAATACAGCAGAGCATAGCTACTATGCAGGCAGAGCTTCAGGATTTGAAATCTGTTTTTAAACTCCATTTTGAACTCGGCGGAGAACCGCTGGTTGCAGAAACAGGTGAGATGATGGTTTATCAGTCTAAGCAATCTTTCGGGTATGATTTGGCTGATATAAAAGAGGTTTTGGAAAATGTGGGCGCGCTTGAAAAAGCCGTAAAAGTTAATAATGGATTTATTGACAGGCTCTGTAACGGTTTGAGCTTATCTGAGGAGTATAAGCAGATAATAAAAGATGCGCGTCAGGAAATATCTGAAACACGCAATATTCAAGTAATAAAACCATGCAGACAATAAACAAAAAAGATATTCCGCAAGAACTTACTGTAGAGATTGAAAAACTCTCCAATCTCGGATTTGGTATTGCAAGGGTTGAAGGGTATGTAATATTTGTAGAAGGCGCGTGCCCGGGAGACAGAGTGCGGGTTAGAGTTGGGAAGAAGAATAAGAACTTTGCGCAGGCCAAAATCATTGAGATAATATCGCCTTCTCCTTATAGAGTAGAGCCTTTTTGTCCTATGCAAAAGGTTTGCGGCGCATGCCAGCTCCAGTTTATTGATTATAACTACCAGCTTAAGCTAAAAAAAGAAATAGTAGAGGATACAATGCACTCTATATCAGGAGCTGCAGTTGAAATAAGAGATGTTATACCAAGTCCTCAGATTAGAAACTACAGACACAAAATACAATATCCCGTAAGTGAAACAAAGAATTCCAAGCGTATTTTGGCTGGTTATTATAAGCCGAATTCGCATGAGATTGTTAATATTAAATACTGTCCGATACAGCCTGAGTATTGCGATAATATTATTGAATTTATCAGAAATGCCTCAAAGGATTGCGGTATATCAGGGTATGATGAGAAGAAGCATGCCGGAGACTTAAGGCATATTGTTATACGCTCATCTCACTATACTAATAAAAATCTTGTTGTTCTGGTTGTTAACTCTTCAAAAATGTTTGAAAAACTCAAAGTTTTAGCGCATAGAATTTATACAGAGCTTGAAAATATTCAGGGAGTAGGGGTAAATTATAACCCTCTAAAAACTAACTTGATTTTAGGTGAAAAGACTGACATTCTGGAGGGAGAAGGGTTTATTGAAGAAAAATTATGCGATAAAGTGTTTAAGGTGGGTGCTAAGACCTTTTTTCAAGTAAATCCCTCAAGTGCTGATAATATTTTTGGGTTCGTAAAAAAATATATTTCTGATAATTTTGTCTCCCCTTTGGTACTTGATGCTTACGCTGGGATTACGGCATTTGGAATTTGTGTTTCTGATATTGTAAAAAGGGTTGTAAGCGTTGAAGAGGTTAAGGAATCTGTAGCCTTAGCGGATAAGATTATTAAAGAAAACGAGATAAAAAATGTTGAGCTTCATAATATGGATGCCGGCATGTTTTTTGAAAAAGAACTAAAAACCAAGAGCCGGAAATTCGACGTTACAATTCTTGATCCGCCAAGAAAGGGGTGTACAAAAGAGAGTCTTAATTATGCTCTTAAGCTTACTAAGGGTAAAATAATATACGTATCCTGCAACCCCGCAACTCTTGCCAGAGATTTAAAGTATTTAACGGAAAACGGGTGTAAGGTTGAATTTATTCAGCCGTTTGATATGTTTCCTCATACATACCATATAGAAAATGTTGCGGTAATAGAGGTGTAGATTATGGAATATTGTTACAGGTGCGGCAAAAAATTGATACAGAAAGAGTGTTTCAACTGTGGTATAAGCGAAGGTATTGTACCATATTGCGAGAATTGCGGTGAATTTATTTTCCCAATCTTTAATACTGCTGTGAGTACTGTTATTTATAATCCGGATAGGACAAAGATACTTCTTGTACGTCAATACTGCAGGGACTGGAATATTCTTGTAGCCGGATATGTAACAAAAGGTGAAAGCCTTGAAGAAGCGCTTGTTAGAGAAATCAAGGAAGAAACAGATTTGGACGTCGAGTGTTTTATGTATAATGAGAGCCAGTATTTTGAACGTTCAAATACTTTGATTTGTAATTTCATAGCAGTCGTAAAAGATGAAAAATTTAACTGTAACAGTGAGATTGACTATGCTCAATGGTACCCTATTGAAGAAGCAAAAGAGGCCGTTTTCCAAATAGGACTCGCGGTTTATTTTCTAAATAAATCGCTTGATAAGATTCAGTCTCTAGATTATATGATGCGGCATCGCTATGTTTCCGCTCTCTAACCTCTTTTGAAGCTCTCCAGACGGTTCATAGTAAGGAGAAACTGTCATTATTCTTGCTGCAATATCCGGATAATGATAAATAAATTTTAATTCACTTTCAGTAAGAGGTTTTTGAGTGTGTACGTTAGCATAGCGTGCAAGCTCTAGAATATTTCTAGCTTCATTTTCGTCCTTAAATTCAATTTCTAATTTGTCATACACATTTCTGAACCCTTTAATTCCGCCGTATTCTCCTGTTGTAATCATACGTCCTGTTTCAATAATTTCAGGCTCGCCTCTTCCAAGCTCCTCAAAGTCGTATAACTCATAATTTCTTCGGTCTTTTAAAGCTCCGTCAGCATGGATTCCGGATTCATGCGCAAATGCGTTATCTCCTACAGCCGGCTGGTTAATCGGTATTGGGAGCCCGAAGGCGTAAGCAGTATATTTTGCAAGCTTCCAGGACTTGCTCAAGTCAATATTTTCATCTATCTGATACTTATTCTTAAATCCTGCTGATTTTAAGCAGGCAAGCAAGCAGGAAACTAAATCAGCATTTCCGGCTCTTTCTCCCATACCGTTGATTGCAGTATTAATATAAGCATCAACTCCCGCGTCAACAGCAGCCTTTGCCCCTTCAACAGAGCAGGCTACAGCCATTCCGAGGTCGTTATGGTAATGGAGTTCAATCGGCATTTGGGTTTCTTTTGCAAGTCTGTAAATCCTGTCGTATGTAGTACTTGGATCTTCATACCCCAGAGTATCGCAGTATCTAAAGCGGTAAGCCCCGCATCTTTTAGCTTCTTTGGCAAGCTTGATTAAGAAATCCAAATCGCTTCTGGAAGCGTCTTCAGCGTTTACACCGATAATTTTAGCACCCTTAGAAACTGCATATTCAACAGCTTCACAGGTCATTCTCAATATATCGTCACGGTTCTTTTTACCTAAATACTTACCCTGAATCATCTGATCTGAAGTCGATTGTGAGAGGTTGCAATTCTCCAGAAGCGGACAATTGGTAAAAGATTTCTCTACATCATCAGCAATAGCCCTCATCCAGCCTGAAAGCTTGGTTCTTCTGATAACCCCTCTTTTTACAAGCTCTAAGTTGGCATTAAGGTAATTTAACTCGTGCATGGTTGTCGGGAACCCAAACTCTGATTGAGTGATTCCCATATCATCAAGCATAAGGTTAATAATAGTTTTTTGGAGTTTAGCCAAACCCAATCTTGATGTCTGAACACCATCTCTATTAGTTACATCAACGAAATAAATTTTTGCCATAAACTCCTCCTTGCCTGTCTAATTATTCTACAATATATATTCCTCACCTGCAAGTAAAGATTATATTAATGCAAGTATTTTACAATATCTCCGCCGATATCATATCGCTCACAATAACGCTTAAGCTCTTTTATTACGATATTGGAAAGTGCAAAAACTGCAATCAAATTCGGAACCGCAAGAAATAGTGTAACTGCATCTGATAGGTTAATGATACTTTTGAAATTCATTGCGGAGCCTGCAATAATACATAGGCAATAGACAGCCTGAAAGGTTCTTGTTTTTAATGTTGAATTCCCGAATAAAAAGTTCCATGCCTTAAGCCCGTAGTAAGATCCGCAAAGCATTGTTGATAAGACAAAACAGCTTGCCATAACGGTTAATAATATTGGGTAAGCCGGACAGATTGTCGCAAAGGCCTTTGATGTTAATTCAATCCCTGCAATACCGTTAACTGTGAGATAGGCTTTTGAAACAACAATAACAAACGCTGTTGCAACACCAACAATAACTGTATCTACAAACGGTTGAAGCATTGAAACAAATGCCTGTGCTACAGGTTTATTGGTATTAACTGCAGAAAACGCAATCGGTGCAGTTCCGAGTCCGGATTCATTGGCAAACATAGCGCGTCTGAATCCCCAGAGAAGGCATGCAAAAGCGCCTCCGGTCATTGCCCTTGGAGAAAACGCCTCTTTTATTATTAGAACAATTGTCTCAGGCAGATGATGAATATTTACCAGACAGACTAAAAATGCGCTTAGTACATATAGAGAGCACATTACAGGTGTGACTTTTGATGTAAATTTTCCGATTGCCTTAATCCCGCCTATTATTGTAAACCAGGTTATAATGGCAACAATTGTTCCCAATATCCAGCCGTTATTTGCAAAAATACTGTTTTCCCCTCCGGTGACTTCCGTAAACTGTGCAGTCATAGCATTAATCTGGAATAAATTCCAGCCGCCTATCATTGCAAAAATACAACATACGGCATAAATTCTTGCAAGAATACGTCCTGCTTTTTCGCCCAATTTACCCCTAAATGCAACCGGTACATAGTACATAGGCCCGCCTGATACAGTCCCGTCCGGATTAGTTTTCCTAAACTTAACCCCCAGAAGAACTTCCGAAAATTTTAGCGCCATAGAAAATAATCCCGCTATAATCATCCAGAATATTACTCCGGGGCCTCCTATGGATACGGCTGCGGCAGAGCCGGCTACATTACCAATTCCGGCTGAGGCCGATATCGTTGCGCTAAGTGCCTGAAAAGAGGATAACTCACCTTTTTTCTTTCTCTGATAACCGGCCGGATTGTTGTGCTTGTAGCGGTTTGTTATAAGCTTTAGCGCATGTTTAAATCCCCAAAAACCTATAAAACCCGTTCTCAATGTGAAATACAGAGCTGCCGTAATCAAAAGCGCAACAAGAAACTCAACCTTAACCCCTCCTATTGTTACATAGGAGAATATAAATCCCGAAACCTTATCTGCAATCGGTGAAAGTAAGCTATCTATTGCGGCATCTAAATTCATAACTCTATATTATTACAAACATGCTTAAGTTTAATAGATAATTTTTATTAAGAGTCGATTTTGAAAAATGTTTGTTTATAGTATTATAATCTTAAAAAGTTGGAGGTTAATTTAAAATAATGTCAGTTGCACTAGAGCAAAAACAGGGATTGATAGCAGGAGACGGTCTTTTACCGGTCAAGATGGCACAGTATGCTAAAGAAAATGGTTTTGATGTTGTAGCTATATCTTTATCGAATGATAATTATGCACAGTTGAAGAAATATTGCTCAAAAGTATATTCATTTTGTCCGGGCGAGGTTCAAAAGATTGAAGATACTTTGAAAAGTGAAGGTATAAAGCAGATAACTTTTCTGGGCAAGGTAAGCAAAACTATTCTTTTGAAACGCCCTAAGTTTGACGCCAGAGCGATTGATTTTATAAAACAGGCAATAAGATTAAATGATGATAAAGTTATGCTTATGATAATTGAAGAGCTGGAAAAAATCGGCATAACAATTTTGGATCAAACATTGTTTATAAAAAATTTAATGATACCATCTGGCGTGCTCGGAAAAGTTCAGCCGACACAGGAACAGATTGATGATGTGAATTACGGATATTGGCTTGCAAAAGAAACAGGAAAACTTGATATCGGGCAGTCCGTTATTATAAAAGATAAAATGGTGATGGCGGTCGAGGCAATTGAAGGAACTGATAATTGTATTAAGCGCGGCTGTAAGATTGCAAAAAAGAATTCCAGAGTTATAAAAGTTGCAAAGCCGTCACAGGATAAAAGGTTTGATATTCCGGCAATAGGACTCAGGACTTTAAAAACTATGAAGAAATATAAAGCTGATTTAATAGCAGTAGAAGCTGGAGAAACTATTATTGTTGACAGGGAAGAAGTTATCAAATATGCTAATAAGCATAATATTGTAGTAATGGCAGTTTAGTGTATGAAAAAGATTTTTATTATTACAGGAGAGTACTCCGGTGATATTCACGGAGGAAAAGTTTTAGAATTTTTGAAACAGGAAATGCCCGATATACAGGCAGAGGCTATCGGCGGTGAAAATCTTAAACAGGCAGGTGCAAAGCTTTTTTGCGACCATTCTAAAATGGCTGGGTTCGGATTCAATTTTAAAATGGCATTTGACCACCTTAAGCTGGAAAAAGAGGTTTCTAATTATCTTCTGAAAGAATATAAGCCTGATTTAGTCCTGCTTATTGACTACGGTACGTTTAATCTTCGTGTCGCAAAGCGCTTGAAAGGGAGCGGAATAAAAGTATTTCATTATATTCCGCCGCAAGTCTGGGCAAGCAGAAAGTGGAGAATTAACGGGATTAAAAAGTATGTGGATAAGGTACTTTGTATTTTTCCGTTTGAAGTTGAATTGTATAAAGAGTATGGAATTGATGTTCACTATTGCGGACATCCGCTTATTAAGCAGCTTCCTGAAAAGGCTGAAAGGGCGGAGTTTTTTGAAAAACATGGGCTTGACTTAAAGCGGCCTCTGGTCTCAATTTTCCCGGGCTCAAGACCTATAGAATTATATTTTTTAGCAGATACTTTTATAAAATCTGCAAAAAGGTTAAAAAAACTTCACCCTGAATTACAGTTCTGTATTTCGCATGCGCCGAATTTGAGCGATGATGTTTTTGATAAATATATCAAAGATACGGATTTTAAGGTAATAAGAGGCGAAAATCAGGCTCTTTTAAGCGTTTCGGATTCTCTAATTTTAGCTTCCGGAACAGTTGCACTTGAGGCTGCACTCTATCAGGTTCCTATGATAATAGGGTATAAAGGACCATGGATACTTTATTTAATATATTTGCTTGTGAGATGTATAAAAAATGTTTCTCTGCCTAATATTATTACCGGTGAGAATATTGTTCCGGAACTTATTCAGCATAAATTTAATATTGAAAATATTTGTTATGAAACGGAAAAGCTTTTGTATGATAAAAAATACAGGGCCGAAACAATCGAAAAACTTGGAAAAGTTGGAGAAAAGCTGTCGGATAAGTTTTCAGCAAAAGAAGCTGCTGATTGTATAAAAGAAGAATTAACAAAAGAAAATCCGGTTTAGTTAACCGGATTTAAATTTTCTACAACCTTTTTCTAACCTTATATATATAAAGTAATATTTTATAAAAAATTTGCTTTATTTATTAAGATTTGTTTCAAGGTATTTTTTTGCACAGTCAAACATTGAATTTATAAGTCCGGAATTTGAGTAAATATTCATACCGGCAGATTCCAGAACTTGTTTAACTCTGTTTTCCCACATCATATAAACTTCGTCCTCCGGCATATTAAGGGTTTTGCCGATAAGTTTAAGCTCTTTGTAATCAATTGGTACAGGGAGAGCTCCGCGAAGTATATCAACTACATCAATTCGTTTTTTGCGCGGGAAAGCTTTAAGGAACGAGACAATGGATAATTTGTTTTCTTTAATATAGTCTTTGATAATTTCTACCGATTCATCAATAAGAATTGGTTCTTGAGGGATTCTATATTCAGCAAATTCTTCCGGCTGAATATCCATTACTGTTGCAATTCTTTCAATTGTGGTGCCTCTGGTTGAAAAAGGTACAGTCTCGTCTATTAGATTATAAACATAAGAAAGAGTTACGCCAATCATTTCTGCGAAATCACGTTTATGAAGAGAATTTTTCTTTAAAAACTTTGCAACTTTTTCAGAACTTTTTTCGGGGATTATTTGTTTCATAATTATTACCTCTCTAATTTTGTTAACTATAAGATAATGGATTGTAAAAATTTTCATAACCCTATCTCTGATAGCCGATAAGTGGATTTCTATCGGGTGTAAAATAATAAATTGTGATATACTTATCTTATGAGGATATTGAAGTTATCGCTTAAAAATTACAGGAATTGCAGTGATATCGATCTGGATTTTGGGAGTTTAAGAACTCTTATTATTGGTAAAAATGCGCAGGGGAAAACCAATATTCTGGAAAGTATTTACTTTTTATCCGGACTGAAAAGTCCTAGAACTTCTACAATAAGCGATTTAATTCAATTTGGCAAAGACAGTTTTGAAATTAATGCAGAGCTTGAGAAAAATAGTACAAATATTGAACTGGATTTTACATACAATTCTGAAAAAAAACGCGAAGTTAGGATTAATAAAGTAAAGTCAAGCGTAAAGGATTTTAAGCTTGTATTAAAGACTGTACTTTTCTCAACTAAAGATTTGCTTCTTCTACGAGGCACTCCGCAGGATAGAAGAGATTGGCTTGATAGAGCAATTTCTCAGATTTATCCCGCTTACGATGAAAGGCTCTCTAAGTACGACAAGATAAGGATTCAAAAAAATAATCTACTAAAAAATGAGGTGGTAGATGAAGACTTGTATGATATTTATAACGAGCAATTAGTTATTACAGGTGCAAATATTATATTTTTGAGGAAAAAGTTTTTAAAAGAGATTGAGAAAATAGCTTTTGAAAAACATAGGATAATAAGTTCTTCTGAGGTTTTTAGTCTTAATTATACCAGTCCGGAAGAAGACGTTGAAGCTATTAGTGAATATTTACGGCAAGAGTTAAAAGAACGCCGCAGGGAAGAATTTGCGCGCCGCCAGTCCTGTGTGGGGCCGCATAGAGACGATATCGAATTTAAAATTAACGGGATTGACGCTTCAAAATTTGCCTCACAAGGGCAGCAGAGAACTTTAGTTCTTGCGCTTAAGCTATCGGAGCTTGAGATAATAAAAGAAAAAACAGGGTTCTCTCCGGTTCTTCTTTTAGATGATGTTCTTGCGGAGCTTGATGAAGTGCGGCAGAATTATCTTTTAAAATCTATAGGGGAAGATACGCAGACAATAATAACCTCTGTTGATACTTTATTATTTGAAGAAGAGTTTTTAAAAGATGTTATAATATATAATATTGAAAATGGCGGTTTGGCTGTTGAAAGGCAATCATTAGAGAGAGAAGGAGCGTTTATATGATATTAGTAACAGGCGGAGCAGGGTATGTAGGAAGCCATCTTGTTATGGCTTTGTTAGAGGCCGGAAAAGATGTTATTGTATTTGACAGTCTTGAGCTCGGGCATATAGAAATTATAGAAACTTTAAAAAAATACGGGAATTTAAAATTTGTTCAGGGAAATCTCAAAAATTTAGATGATATCCGCGGGGTATTCCTAGTTAATAAGATAGACGCGGTTGTTCATTTTGCTGCATATTCTCAAGTGGCAGAAAGTGTTCAGAATCCGCAAAAATACTATTATAATAATGTTTACGGAACATTAAATCTTTTAAATGCAATGCTTGAATTTGGAGTTAATAAGATTGTGTTCTCTTCTACAGCTGCAACCTATGGAGAGCCTGTTTATACTCCAATTGACGAAAATCATCCGCAAAATCCGATTAATCCATATGGAAATTCAAAGCTAATGGTTGAGCGTATTATGGATGATTACGATAAAGCGTATGGATTAAAGTCTGTAAGGCTTAGATATTTTAATGTAGCTGGAGCAGATTCAAAATCAAGAGTCGGTGAATGGCACAATCCTGAAACACACCTGATTCCAAATGTATTGAAAGCTACACCTGATAAAAAATTTAAAATGTTTGGTACGGACTATGATACAAAAGACGGAACCTGCGTTAGAGATTATATTAACATAGAGGATTTAGCCGTTGCCCATATAAAAGCGCTTGAGTATCTGCAAAATGGCGGAGATACAAATTATATTAATCTCGGAACAAATGAAGGGAGCAGTGTAAAAGAAGTTTTTGCAGCTTGCGAAGAGGTAAAAGGTGTCTCAATTCCGCTTGAAATCTGCCCGCGTAGAGCCGGAGACCCTGCAACTCTTGTTGCTGATAATAAGAAAGCTAAAGAGATTTTAGGCTGGATTCCGGAAAAAGATTTAACAGATTGTATCAAAACTGCTTACGCGTGGGAGAAGGAACTTAGTGGTATTGAATGCTCTCATCCGTAATATATATTGCGCTGAATTTATAAACTTCAAGAGTTCTGGAAAAATAGTTAGACGGCAGACCAGCTTTTTCTTTTAGAGAATTGAGGAAAATCTCTCTGTCTGGAAGCTGTTCCCAAACAACAGGCAGGTATACTGCTCGCTTATTTTTTTCAACGAGTATAATTCCATGCGGGTAAATTTTTGAAAGTAAATCTTTTTCATCTTTAAAGTTAATTCTCTCTATTGCCGATAGAATTGAAACCGAGACTTCCAACTTGTCTAATTCTTCAATTGTTAGAGGCTCAAATCTCGGATCCTGAAATCCGGCATTTTTGGCGTTATCTATTATATCAAGAATAAGCGGTTTGGTTGGATAAACAGAGCCTATACACCCTCTCAATTCTCCATTAAGCTTTAAGGTTACAAAAGATGCACCAAATTCTGTAAGTACTGAAGGAATTTTTCTTGGAATATATTCTTCTTCGTTAATAGACGCCAGTATACTGTTTCTGGCTGTTTCAAGAACATATTTTGAGTAGTATTTTTCAATATAGTTATTTCTGGTGTCGTCATATAGAAACCAGGAACCGTATCCTACGACTTTATCTTTTTCTCCGCTTATGTCACCTGAATTATACATCTCTGCTCTTATAAGGGAACAGTCATTATTGTTTGCAAAATCAACAAGTCCTTTAACTCCAACAATTCCGCAGGCCTGAGCATTTTCTAAGAAATTGATTTTTCCAGTTTCAATAATAGTTGCAGTATATGTATCAATCTGCCTGCACTGCTCTTGTGTGTAATAATGACTTAAATCAGATGAAATAACAAAAGATGAATTATCCCAGTATGTTGAAATTAAATCTGATATGAGTCTGTAGTCGCAATTCCCTGTAAGAACCGGCACTATTCTGATTTTTCTTCCCAGTTTTTTTAAGTTTTTTACAAAATCTACTGCACTTTGTCTCTGGGGATAAAATAAGTTTTGTAAAAAGGGAAGCTGTACTTCTATAGAATGTTCTTTTTCAAAAACTTCATCAGCTATTATGCACGGAAATTTTTCTGCAATTTCTGATATTAGTCTGTTATTAACCTCAATATTACCAAGAGGCGTTTCAAAAAAAGTATATTCAGGAAGTGCAATATTGTTAAAAGTTTCATGGTGCGAGGGGGCTATAATAAAAATATTTTCACTTGCTTCAAGATACTGAAAACCGGCCATTGCGGCATGTCCGGAGTAAATATATCCGGCATGCGGAACTATAACAGCCTTTGACTTGTAATCAGAGGTTTGTTCTTCTTTAAAAGAGTCAAGTACACTATTTAGTTCATCGGGATTTTCAGGATAAAAACTTCCTGCAAAGACTGCTTTCTTATTCATAAATTTATTATAAAATATTTTTAAGTGAATAGCAAAAAATTTTTTTATTGTTTTTAGAGGTAGTATGAGAATAAATAATATAAATAATAATATGCCAAACTTTAATGGTTATAAGAACTTTCTTGCAAATAGTATGAATAGTCGTGACGGGAAAATAATAATGCTTTCAGCTCAGCTAGATAACAATTACACTCCTGATTTAGACGAATATCAAAAAATCTTGTCAATGGACAAAAGATTCCAAAAAGGTCTAGTGCATAAAGATGTATTGAGCACCTTTTTTATTGCATCTCCCAAAAATTTACGATTTTGTATGAATTTGCGCCCCTTGCTTTTTGGGAGTGAGCTACGCTTTATGTCTGATTGTATTCCGCAGGAAATATATAAGCCGGAAGAAACGATTCATCTAAAAGCTTATACTATCCTTGCAAGATTAACCAGGCAGATTCAAGAAAAACTATCATTTCCTCAGGACATAGGTATGATGAAAGTTGTTGAGCAGGCTACCTCATTTTTCAAAGAAATAGGGCATTCAGAAAGTGCTGCTCAAGATATCGTAAAGCAGGCATCAAGTAAAAATATATTCTTCCAAAGCACTGCTGAAACCCTTAATAAAATTATTGACAGTAGTATGAAAATCTTATTACGCTAGTTTATAATTTTGTCTCCGTAATTCCCTTTAAATACTGTCTAATTGCTGGCGTAATTAGTAAATCCGGCTCTTCCATACATATTTCATCAAGGATAATTACACCTCTGCGTATTTCTCCGGTTTGTATATATAAAAGTCCCAGTTTGATTTTATCGTATATACTTGAGGAATTTGTATATTCTTTTATTTTTGTATTTGTAATTCCGAGCTGGTTATAGCACTGTATCAGGTTAAGATAATATTTGAAATTCAAACCGTATAGTTTAATAGCATCTTCAAAACATATTCTTGCCATATCAGGATAGCCAATAAAAGTATACGTTTCTCCAAGGTTATTTTTAAATATTGCAGTTGCCTGTGTGTTAGGGCTAAGCTGGATTGCTATTTTAAATTCCTGTATTGCAGCATAATATATCCTGTCTTTCAGGTAATTGAGTCCGACGTTATTATGATAGAAAGCATCTTTTTCTGCATCGATAGTATATTTATAAGGCTTTCTATAGCCGGAACAAAGTAGGATAGTAAATAATAAAAATATAGAAACTAATTTTTTCATAATAGTTTTATTTCAAGGCCTTCATAAGCCATAATTGCATCATCAGAGGCATATTCTTCTGCAAGCATGTCAAGTTTTTCATCATTGTAGCCCGGATCAAAATGGAAATATACGATTTTCTTTGCTCCAACTTGCTGTTTGCAATCGAGTGCCATCTCAAAAGTCGAATGCCCAAAACCTTGCTTCGGTACATATATGCTTAAATAATCTTCTGTAGAATATTGCGCATCGTGTATTAATAAATCACAATCTTTAGCAAATTTAACAAGTTTTTTATCTCCGCCCGGATAGCTTTCCTTGTCAGTTGCGTAGACTAAAGTTTTTCCTTTGTATGCAATTTTGTATATAAAAACACCATTTTGCGGGTGAGCGTATGATTTATAGCAGGTAATAACAACATCTTCATCTGTGTAATCCCCTTCTTTCAACTCATTAACCCTTACGACTTTCGGCATTTCTCCTGGTTTAAAGATAATGTAGTTTGTCTCGTTTAAATCTATTATTTTTAAGTCAGCGGCAATATCACCTAAATCTAACGGAAAAGATTTTGTAAATAATAGTTTAGCTAACTCCTGTTCCAGAGTTTCATTATAATTAACTCCTCCCAGCATGCACATTTTCGTGGAAGCAAGATGGCATGGCCTAAAGAACGGAAATCCCTGAATATGGTCGAGGTGGATGTGGCTTAAAAGAATCGTACATCTTACCGGAGTTCTGTCTGTAATTGTTGTTCCGGATTCAATGTATTTTTGCATAAGTTCATTTCCCAGACTTATTAAACCTGTTCCTGCATCAAGTATAATTAAATGCCCGCCGACTCGGACTTCTACGCAGGAAGTATTGCCTCCGTATTTTAGAAAATCTTTGTCCGCAACAGGATAACTCCCTCTTACACCTCTAAACTTTACTTTAAACTCATCCATTTCTATTCTCCATTAGTTTTTAGTTCAAAACTGGCATTTCTGTCACTTTCATCTCCATATAATCTTTCTGAACCGAAAAGTCTTAATTTGGAGCGTGATTGAATATCTTTTAAATTGGTTTCTTTTAAGTATACATCAACCATGGTTCTTTTTTTATTAGAATTAATATTAATTACTCTAAATGCATTAGGATATGTTACTAAAGAAGGGCAGGATATTACAAGCATATTATCATCTTGTTTTATCTTTACTGCATGATAATGCCCTTGTAGTACTACTGTAGGGGCCTTGTGTGTTTTTAAAAGCTTTCTTACTTCATATTCGTTTTCCAATTGGTGGTTTGGGCTTGAATAAGGTTCAATTATAGGAACATGTGTACAAACAACTATAACATCGTCTTTGTGTCTGTCAAGCTCTTCTTTTAGCCATAAAAATTGCTCATTTGAAATTTCGCCATTTGAGGTCAGTTTATAATCAATAATAGAATCCAGACATATGACTCTAAAGCCCTTCTTTGGAGTAAATGCATAGTAAATATTCTTCTGGTTCATATTTTCATTTGAGTTTGCAAGAATTGATAAGAACTTGCTTTTTGTAAGCGGACCGTCAATACTTATGTCATGATTTCCATCTATTGCATACCAGGGATACATTAGTTTATTGGCATGTTCTGTAAATTTTTCAAGTTCGCTGGTCTTAGGCTTATTAATTAAATCTCCGGTAAATATAATAAAATCATATGGTCCTGATGTATTAATCTGAAATATTACATCATCTAAAAGTTCGCCGGATTTTTTCAGAAACTTATATGAGGTATTTTCTTCAAATGATGAAAAGTGTGCATCGCTTACCTGTGCTAATCTTAAGTTATTGTTTGCTGCGGTACATACTTGAGAACCGATTGCGCATGCAAATAATATCGTTAAGACAAAATTTACAAATTTTGCAGAAAAAGACTCTTTTTTTTGTTTCTTTTTATAGCTTTTCATATTGTTTTTATAATAAAAGATATTAATGCTGTAAGTCAACTACGGGGTAAATTTTTCATTATCTTGAATGAAAAAAGGTCTTCGTTAAATTTAACGAAGACCTTTTTTCAAAAAATATACTGTCTATTCTTCCTTGAGTAACTGATTTAAAAATACCATAAATCTCTTCAATCTTGATTTCGGCTCAACCCTGTCAGAAGTTACTGCACCTTGACTAGCAAGTGAGATTCTTTTATCAAGTGTTTTGGGGTACATTTGTTTTAGGCTGTGTATAAATGTTCGTGTTTCTTTTGCTAGTTCAGGGTTTTTATTCACCTCACTGTCTATTAAATCAGGTAACTTGTCAAATCTATCCAGTGCTTCTTCTGTAAACTGCTTTCTATTTTTATTAACTCTGTTTACTTCTGTAAAATAAGAGATGATAGCAGGTCCCTGCAAGCCATTTGTGTTAGCTGCTTTAAAAAAGTTTTCAAGATGAACTGCTTTATCTTTTGAATTTTTAGTCATGCTCATAATCATGGGTTTTGCGTCAATTTTTACTGCCATATATATTTCCTTTCATTTTTATATATTATAAAACACATAAAAAAATTTTTTGCTAGTTCTTATAAGTCAAATGGAGACTCTTCTTTGTAATAATTTTTCTTGCCCTTTCTCATCTTATCATTACGTTTTTTTACATCTTTTGATACATTTTTATATGCGTTATCGAGAGAAATTTTAGCAATAGGTTTATTTGTTGCCCTGTCATTTACGATTAGCCAGTACGACTGTTTAACATTATTGACGGCGAAAGATATTTTTCCGGCAAATCTGTCACCCGGTTTGAATTGTGAGAAGAGGAGTTTTGTATCACCAAAGATTGAAGGGTTAAAGACTGCGTTATAGTCATTAACGAGTGCTAAGTCCATGCCGGAAAAAGCTTTTTTAGACATATTAGAAATAGAAAGAGAAAGAGTAATTGTATTGACTTCTCCAAAAGGGTCTTTTTCATATAAAATATTGGCAATTCTTATATCGAGTCCCGGAAAAGTAATTTCATGCTGCTTAAGGGCTTCTTCTTTGTAAACCGGAAGTTCTACATCTGATAATATTCTTACTTTAATTTCGTCTCCTGGAGCTATAAGCACATTTTTCCCTTTTCTATATAATGACATGCCAAGTCCTATTGTGCTTCCTAAAGCAGCACCTCCTGCCAGTGTATAGCCTTGAGAAGCAATAGCAGCTTCTATTCCTAGCGCCTGCAGGGCAAATAAACCTCCGGCAACTCCGCCTACGGCAGTATAGCCGATATCAGTTGCAACTATTTTTGTTGCTGCTTTTAGCGGATGAAGTTTTGTTGACATTTTCCCTTCAATTGGAATTTCACGTCCATCTGGAGTGACAAGATAGTCAAAACTTAAACTTAAATGGCCGTCTCGTCCAAGCCTTTTTGCTTCGCTTGTCTGGGTTATTGTTCCGTGGGCAACAGTTCCTTTTGGAATTATAACTCCTTTATCTCCGATAACATCACTTGTTACTTCTGCAAAGAATTCGTCTCCCTCAAGTGAAAATGTCCCGTCAAGAACCTGTGAAACAGTCATTTCGATTACATCTCGTTTTTCCAGTGTCTCTGTTTTCCCTGTGTATAATTCTTTATCCGGAAGAGTATATTCATCATCAAATTCTGCATGTCCCTGAAATGGTACATCCGCGAATGCAGTATTCATAAGCATCATACTTGCCAATAATATTGATAACCTCTTCCTCATAGTTTAATTATACTATCTTTTTTAATAAAAACCAAATACTTATAAAAGGCTGTTGTATATATCAACTGTAATTGTGCATATTTTTAGCTCTCTGTCTACAAGGCTTTTAATGGTGCTTTTATAACAAATTAAAAGCGCCGCATCAAGCCCTCCGTTCTCTAAAGCTTGCCAAATCGGCCTGCAGTATTCGCAGGGGCGTGTTCTTTTTTCAAGCTTATCCGCTAAAAATATAATTTTTTCAAAAGGTGTCATATTAATTTTGCCCAGAGTGTGCCATCTGATTGCAGACAAAATTTCTTTATCTTCAACTCCAAATTCTTTCTGTGCGATGTAAGCTCCAACAGGTGCATGGTGTGTTTTTGGATTGCATAATTCTCCATTTGCAAGTTCAAGCTTCTCAAGTATTTTTAATGTTTCATCCTTAGGAAGGCATTTTGCACAATCATGAATAAGGCCTGTAAAATATGCCCTATCTTCTTCCAGTTTAAATTTTTTTGCTAATTCCACTGCACACTCTGCTGTGCCAAGAGAGTGTTCATAACGTTCTTCACTTAAATGAGCTTTAAGCCATTCTTTTATTTCATCAATTCTTGTATAATCCATTTTTATCAATATATTCCTTTACTGTTTGTATTGTATCACCTGTATGGTTGTTTCTTAATTGGGTAGATGAAATATCTATAAATTCCATTGGTGCAAGTTCAAAATCAAATCCTTGTTTGTATGTGAGTTTAACCCCGCGCGGAAATACAATAAAGTGTACTAACTTTTTTAACTCATCAGCCTTGTACCAGCTCTCTATTTTTTCAAAAGCGTCAGTTCCGATTATAAAATTCAACCGTTCCTTTATATTGTATTTCTCGATAATTTTCTTTACTGTAAAAAGTGAATAAGATTTTCCCTCTGATTTGTACTCAATATCTGAAAGCTCAAATTTAGGGTTAGATGAAATTGCTATTTTTACCATATTAAGCCGGTGTACTGCTAAATCTTTGTTGAGAGCTTTATGCGGAGGGATATATGAGGGGATAAAGATAATTTTATCAAAACCGTAATGCTCCAGCGCAAACTCGGCCATCTTTATATGTGCCTGATGTATAGGATTAAATGTTCCTGGAAATATGCAAATACTCATTATCCCTCCTTTATATATCTTACTGCAAACAGAATATAAATTTAACCACTTAGTCACTCTTGTAATTCCTGATTTTTAGTGATAATCTGGTTGCGGAGAGGTTTATATGAAAAAAATACTTTTTATTATTGATAAGATTGAACTTAAATATTTTGAGTTTAATAAATTAGTAACAAATTTCTGGATTATTAAGGAGTTTCTGGAACGTAAATGTGAGGTTTATATTACAACAATTCCTAATTTGTCTTTAAAGTCTGATATTGCTTATACAAAATGTTATGAAACATTTTTATCTAACAATAATATATATTATAAAGATGTAAAGCTTGAACAAAAAATAAATGATTTCGATTTAGTAATGTTCAGGCCGGATCCTCCTGTTGATATTGATTATATTAATGCAACATATGTGTTTGATTTTGTAACAAAGCCTGATGTAATAAATTCTCCGCGTGCAATTCGAGATTTTAATGAAAAGCTGCATAGTATTTATTTTAAAGATTTGATGTCTGAAAATATAGTTACTTCTTCGCTTGACGATATAGTGAATTTCTTGGCCGAACATAAAAAAATTGTGTTAAAACCTCTTAATCGCTGTTTTGGTTCGGGCGTAATGTATCTTTATGAGGGGGATCCTAATACCAGAACAATAATTAATACCATGACAAATAATGAAACCACTCTTGTTATGGTGCAGAAGTTTATTTCCGGTGTATCTGGCGGAGATAAGAGGGTGCTTACGCTTGGAGACAGAGTGTTAAAATATTGCGTAAGAAAACTCCCGGGTAAGGATGACTTTAAGTTTAATACTCATAATGATAATTTTATATCAGACGCGGTTCTACCAGAAGAAGAGATGTATAATTTTACAAAAGTTGCAAAGAAGCTTAATTCTATTGGAATTCCAATGGCCGGTCTGGATGTGATTGACGGTAAAATTATAGAAGTTAATGTTACAAGTCCGTGTTATTTTATAAAGGAAATCAATAGGCTTTATGGAGTTGAGCTGGAGAAAGAGATTTGTGACTTTTTATTGACTGAAGCCTTGTTATCATTATAAAGATAGTGTATAATTCAATTATATGGTGTATATCAAGAATTAAAGAATGATGTATAATTTTTATAAGTGAAAGTTTTAAATGAGAAGGATTATTATGAAAAAGTATATTTTAGTATTGTTAACAGCTTTAATCTGCGCTTCAAGTATAAATTTTGCAAATGCAAAAACTACTTCAAATACATCTTTAGCATCTGCTATCAAAATGTATAAAGCCGGTAATTATTCCCAGTGCTACGCAGCATTAACTAATATAGTAGAGAAAGATCCATCCAATGCTGTTGCATACTATTATTTGGCGATGACTTCCGCTCAGATTGGAAAAAAAGATGAAGCTATTGCTAATTATGATAAAGTTATTACACTTACTCCGGACACTCAGGTCGGGCGTTATGCTACAAAAGGTAAAACATGTTTGGAAACTCCTGAGAAGTGCAATGATGAATCTGAAACTTCTGCTTTTGATACATTTGTTCAAGGCCGCTTTGGCTCTGGTTTTACTGATGAAGTTAGAGGCGAGTTTGAAAAACAAAAAATTGAAAATCTTATGCGTGAAATGAATAGAAAAAATGAGATAGAGCCTAATAAGTTTAAAGAATATAAAGATTTCTCAAGTCAGGCTCCTACTAATGATGAGATCGTTTCAGCATTACGAGTCTTGCAAAGGGCTGGGTTGACAGATGTTTTAGGTGGTAATAGCATGAATGAAATGTCTCTTTTAACTGACAGGCATGAAAATACAAGTGCAATATTTAATATGCTTATGGGCGGAAATAATTCATCTCTAAGCCCTCAGGTTATTCAGTCATTACTGACAAATCAGATGTCAACAGGTTTTTAAGAAAGATAAAGAATGAAATTAGATACAGTTAGATTTGGTCAAATAGATATAGAGGAAAATCGTATTTTCGATTTTGTTCTGCCTATTATTGGATTTGATGCTTTGCGGAAATTTGTTATTCTTGAACCTAACAAGGATTCTCTTTTTAAGTGGCTTCAGTCGGTAGAGGATCCGGCATTGGCTTTTCCTATAATATCAGTAGCATCTTTGGATTTCGATTATACAATAGATTTACCTGATAGTACTGTCGAGGCTTTAGGAATAGAAAATGTTGAAAGTGTGTTAGTTATGAATATAACATCTATTCCGCAGGATAATCCGAGAGGAACTACAATTAATTTGTTAGCTCCTTTAATATTTAATATTGATAATAATACAGCTGGTCAGATTGTATTATCAGGCTCAGGATATGATATAAGCTGCCCCATGTTTAAAGAAGTTAAATAATTTTTAAGGAATGAAATGCTCGTAATAACAAGAAAAAACGGTCAAAAAATAATGATTAATGACAATATTGAAATAACTATTGTCGAGGCTAGGAATGGAGTTTGTAAGGTTGCAATACAAGCTGATAAGGATGTAAAAATATATAGGGAAGAAATTTATCTTCAAATTAAGCTTGCAAACCTGATCGGAAAGAATACGAACACTTCATCCGTGGATTCTGTTTCGAATTTGATTAAGGGCGGTACTGTTCTTAACGATAAACTTGAAACTGCTGCAAAAGATAATGAAGAAGAAATTATTGTAGAAGAAAACAAGGCTAAAAAGAATTCTATAAGAATCAATAAAAAGAATGGTTAGCTCAAATAAGCAGAAAATTTTCTTTTTTTCAGAAGGCAAGGATGTAATAATAAGACCAAACTCGATAGAACATGCATACCTTGCAATTTTGAACGATGATTTGAGTTTGGCAGAAGAAATTTTTTCTTCTAATGACTCTCCAAGGGCAAGATGGGGTGAGATTCTTGCAGCTGTTTTAAGTGGGTATGTGGATATTTATCCTACTTACTTTCAGATTAGAAATTTTCTGGAGATTGATTTAGATTTTCTTTTAAAGAATGAAAAATTAGATTATGTGGAGCAGCTTTTAGGGGCTTTAGAGTTTTTTTCCGGAATAAATCAGGAAACATATAAATTCGCAGCAAGAGTAATGTATGAGAACAATCTTTTATCTGCGGCTTATAATTATATGCTAAAGTCTAAAGAAATTTATTATAATGATGCTGAATTACAATTTATGCTGGCAAGGTATTTTTTGAGAGTGCATGATATAGAGGAAGCTTATTTTTATATAAACGAGTGCTTAAAACTGATTCAGGATTACTATCCGGCGCTTGTAATGAAGCAAAAAATTGAAGAAATGGGGATTTGATAGTATAATTTCTGTATGGGTGGAGATAAGTTTGTAAATAACAGTACAAATCCTTTTTTATCAGAGCAGGAAGATCGTGATAATTTCTTTATGCAGCCTGAAAATATCACAATGCCTTCAAATGGTGCAGTGAGGCATTTGAATGATTATGATAATAACATTCTGCAAAAAGAGGCATATAAAGATGTGCAGAATGAGGTTTTTAAGCTTGAATATAAGATTGCTAAAGTGGAAGAAGAATTGAAAAATTTGGAGGGGCAGATTCAGACCGCTAAAGATATTCACGATTTTGAATTAACAGAATCTCTTTTTAACAGATATAAGCAGCTTCAATATGAATTATCGGAACTTACCGAACTTTATAATGAAACGAGCCTTTCTGCCAAGATTTCTGGCGAACTTACTGGGATTTTTTCTCCCAGAGTCAGGTCTCATTTTAGGGGAATAAAGAAGTTTTTTGAAGATATAGAGGCAATTATTATATCAAAACTGCCTAAAAAACTTTCTTCATCAATAGAGCTTAAAAAGTCTCTTGAAAAATTAGAAAATATAAATAAGAGTGTAGATGAGTTGATGACGCTTCAGACTCCGTATGGCGAAGCTGGGGATAAGTATGTTCAGCTTTCTAAATATATAACCAAGGCAAACTCAATCCATGCAGAGATTTCAAGGAGTTTGAAATAAACTATATTTTATGCTACACTTCCCTTGTTATGAAAAGAAAACCAATAGTAGCTGTCGTAGGACGCCCGAATGTAGGAAAATCAACTTTTGTAAACCGTCTTGTGGGAAGACGGCAGTCAATTGTAGATGATTTACCCGGTGTAACAAGAGATAGAATTTATTTTGATGTAGAGTGGCAAAATAAGCCATTTACAGTTATTGATACGGGCGGTATTGTTCCCGGTGATGAAGATGAGATAATGCTTTCCATATATGATCAGGCTAAGATAGCTTGTGAGGAGGCGGATAAGATTATATTTATTGTTGACGGAACAGAAGGTGTTACGCCAGTTGACAGTGATATTGCAAATATTTTAAGACAATCTGACAAACCTGTCTTCTTAGCGGTCAATAAGGTTGATTCTTATAATCAAATTACAATGATTAGTGATTTTTATTCTCTTGCAATAGGAGAACCTATAGCAATTTCCGCTCTTCACGGCTCCGGCGGTGTCGGAGATTTATTAGAGGAGGTTACTAAGGATTTTGTTGATGAGGATAATAGTGAAGAAGATAAAACCATTAAAATTGCAATAGTCGGGAGACCAAATGCCGGCAAGTCTTCAATTGTTAATGCTCTTCTTGGAGAAAAACGGGTTATTGTTTCTGATATATCAGGTACAACAAGAGACAGTATTGATTCACGACTCAAGTATAACGATAATGAATTCATCATAATTGATACAGCCGGTATAAGAAAAAAGGCCAAAGTAGATTACGGGGTTGAGAAATTCGCCGTTGATAGGGCAATACGTTCAATTAGAGAATGTGATGTTGCAGTTATGGTTATAGATGCAACAGAGGCTGTAAACGGAATTTCCGATCAGGATAAAAAAATCGCTTCAATAATTACAGAAGCCGGAAAGGGAATGGTCATTGCGATTAATAAATGGGATTTGGTTGAGGATAAAAAATCAAATACTATTAATAAATTCGAGCAGAAGATAGCTCATGAGATTCCGTTTTTAGACTATGTACCTAAGATTTTTATAAGTGCAGTTACTCACCAGCGTTTAAACCAGATATTTACGAAAGTGCTTGAAGTCCATCAGGAACGTTCAAAACGCGTATCTACGGGTCTTTTGAATAAAGTTATAAATGAAGCTTATGCGCTTAACCCGCCTCAGACAATAAGAAATAAGCGCTTGAAGATTATGTATTCGACTCAGGCTTCAATTGAGCCTCCAACATTTGTGCTTTTTGTAAATAGTGAAGATTTGATGAAAGATCATTACAAACGTTATATGGAAAATAAGCTTCGTGAAGCATTTGGATTTATGGGAACACCTGTAAGAATTTCTGTAAGAGCTCGTTCAGAGAAGAAAAAATAATATTATTTTATAATAACGATGTCTCCCCTCTTGACTTCGCCGGCTAATTCTTTGATAACTTCATTATCCATCCTCATACACCCGAGAGAAGCATATTTGCCAATTGAGCTTGGGTTATTATTGCCGTGTATAAACTCTCCGGTCTGGCTTTGTTCTCCTGTTGATTTATCAATTTTATTAAGGCAGATTATCTTAGGGCCGTATGCTCCGGGGTTTCTTCTTCGTTTGGTGTATCTCGGGGCGCTTCTATAAGGATAAGTTTCTACATGAGTCACGATTCTGATCCCCTTATCAGTGGGTGTATTTTTCTTCCCGCTTGCGATTAAGTATGCCATTTGTGCGTGGCCTTCATTATCGTATTTGTACAAAATATTTTTGGATAGGTCTACTGTTATTTTTGCAGTTTTTTCTTCTCCGGCAATTGTAATATGCGGATTCGGGGCTTTATTTAATATATTTTTTTCAGCTGTCCCCTTCGGCGGGATGTCGGGTTCTGCTTTAACAAAAGTATCATTTACCGGTGTCCTTGCTAACGCATTGGATAAAACGGGTGTAAGCGTCAGCAGGGTAAAGGCTAGACCGGCTTTTTGTATATAATTATTAATTCTCATATTTAATATAAAACATGTAAAAAATAAATTTGCCAGATGCTTGCCAAAATTAGAACATCTTCACGAGTTTTCTGACTTCTTTTAGTACTTTTCCGGCTTCTTCTCTGGCTTTTTCGGAGCCATCTCTTAGAATTTTTTCTACAATTTCAGGGTGAGCTTCATAATATCTGCGCTTTTCTCTAATTTCTGCAAATTTTTCGTTAATTTTAGCCCCTAGCTGTCTCTTGCAGTCGGCGCACCCTCTTAAACCCTTTTCGCACTCGCATTTTACCGTATTGATTTCAGCTTCCGTTCCAAAAATTTTCCAGTATTTGAAAGCTACTTCGCATTCATCAGGGTGTCCGGGATCATCTTTTCTCATACGGCTTCTGTCAGTTATTGCCGACATGACTTTCTTTGCCGTAACCTCTTCGCTGTCGGAAATCTTTATATCGTTATTAAAAGATTTTCCCATTTTGTTTCCGTCTAACCCGCAGATAAGCGAGCAATTGTTGAGTAATGGCTGTGTTTCTTTAAAGAAATCAGTATTATAAATATTATTGAATCTTCTTGCAATGTCTCTTGTTAATTCAACATGCGCAACCTGATCAATCCCAACCGGTACAAAATCAGCATTAAATGAAAGTATATCAGCTGTCATTAATACAGGATATCCCATAAGTCCGTAATTAATTTGAGATGCGAACCCTTCTTTGGCGCGCAGAATTTTAGCCATATCTTTAAGATTAGGATCTCTTTCGACCCAGTTTTGCGGAGTTATCATGCTCAAATAAATATGCAGTTCAGCTGTTTCAGGGATTAGCGATTGAACATAAATTGTAGCTTTTTCAGGATCAATACCGCTTGCAAGCCAATCCATAGTAACTTCCAGAATATCTTGTTTTAGATTTTCTGTTTTGTCATATTTAGTCGTAAGAGCATGCCAGTCAGCAATAAAGAAATAGCACTTGTATTCATCTTGAAGTTTTACCATATTTTCAATAACTCCGAGATAATGTCCGAGATGTAATTTCCCTGTAGGTCTCATTCCCGTAAATACTATTTTATCGCTCTGCATTATAACTCCTTTCGCTGTCTAATAACTCTTATAACCTTTATTTCGCCGTTATCTAAATCCGTAAAAATCTTTCTGTTTCCGGCCTTTACATTTTCATTTCCGGCAATAAATTCAAAATCATTCTTTTTTTTGACATTCGGAACCCTTATTGTTATTTTATATTGCGGATTTTTGAAATCAAGGTTTCCGATAACAATAATTGATTCGTTTTTATAATTTCTCTCAAATGCAAAAACTTTTTCATTGTCTGTTTTTAAGTCTATAAAATCTCCTTTAGTAACCAATTTTTCATATTTTGTTCTAAAATCAGCGGCTTTTTGAAAATTATTCAAAATATTATCATTATCTCCACCTGGTCTGCGTGAGAAATTAAATATATCCATTTTGCCTCTGTGTACAAAATATGAGTAATCGTCAGTTTCGGATTTTTCAGCCTTAGTATTAGCCCAGGGGTAAAGATATGCGTCTCCATTGAAGAACCCGTCTATACAATAAGGATTAAACGGCAGCGTTGCATTAAGCCAGCTAATCATTACAGAAAAGTTTTCGCCATGTAATAGAATAGGACTAACTTCATCATGCGTAGTAAAGCTTAGAATTACGCTCTTAGGCTCTCTATATGAATCTAGAAGCTTTTTGTTAAATTTTATATGCTCCATAAACTCTGCAGCTCTCCAGTCCTTTAAGTTGAAGAAACTTCCGTAGTACCCGTCAAATCCGGCTTGTAAGAGCTTGTCATAAGGAGTAAAGACCGCATATAAGCTTGGCGGCTCTCTCCAAGAGTCAGATGCTTCTGCAAGGAACATAAATTCAGGATCCTTCGACCTTGTGTATTTAATAATCTCCTGCCAGAAAGTAAATGGTTTAATAGTTGCAACATCAGCTCTAATACCATCAGCCCCGATTTTAAGAACTAAATCAACAAACCTCTTATGAGCATCTAAAACATCTTGATTAAGTTTTTTATCTGACCCTACATTAAGTAATCTGACATCTGTCCAGTCCGTAGGCACGATAGAGCATTGCCTGCTGTCTTTTATGAACAATTCTGGATGTGTTAAGAATAAATCATAAGCCCCGCAGCTTGGCAAATCAATAATAACACGAATATTTCGTTTATGACACTCATCAATAAACCTCTTTGCCTGTTCAACATCAGTTAATTCGGAATTCTTATCGACAAGTTGCGGGTTAATACTCCAAAAATCAGCCGCAGAGTATACAGAACCGGCAGTTCCAAGAGCTTTAAGCCTTCCAATAGGAGTAATCGGGAGTACATGCAATGTATTAATGCCTAAATTTTGAATCTCATCAAGTCTTTCAACTGCGTTCAAAAAATTCCCGCTAATTTCTCCTTCGTCAATTAGTTCATTTTCGTTTATATCCTGTGCATTAAAAGTTCTTATATTAATAGCGCAAATTCTAGCCCTGTTATTTAAAAACAGAGTTCTTAAATCATTGTCTTCCCCCGCAAAAGTAGGAATCGTAAGCGCAACTATTAATATACAAGTTAACAAACTTTTTTTCATACTACTCCTTAATCTGAAAGACACATTTTACACAATGCGCCTTCGGCTGAAGAACTAAATTATCCTCCAGATCATACATCTTCGCAACCCTGGTAACCAAGGGCTCTCCGCATAGCGGGCATCTTAAATTCGTCTCTCTGTTAAGAATTTTCCTTTTTAGCGTATCAATTGTATCGTCACTGACAACATCAAATTTATATTCTTTTTCATGCTCCTTTAATTCTTTTATAGAACATTTAAGAACCCTTGCAAGCTGCTGTCTCTGCGTGACAGAGAGGAAAAGTTCTTTCCCTGATTCAATATCTTCAAGAATATCTAATTTTATACTTGTTTTTTTAGCCAGTCCGCTAATAGACAGTCCTGCATTTTCTCTTCGTTTTTGAATAAATTCTGCTAAGCTTTCCATATTTTTCATATATATAATTATACATGTAAAAAAATGTAAAATAACTACTTGATTTTTATTTTTTTGTATTTTATAATGTCAAAGCACACTTTTTAGGTGTGTAAAGAAAAGTGATTTACACTAAGGTGCCAACGGTAGCCGATTTATCGGAAGGACACCACCGAATGCCGAAATATAAACGTAGCATTTATAGAACTTTGAAATCTTAGAACGTTAATGTAACGAAATGTAAATAGCAAATAAAAGATTAGTTGACAATGAAAATTGACGTTATAAGATGAAATAGTTGGCAATGAACGCCGGTATGAGCGTAGTACCTAATAAAGTGTACAGTTTGAGGAAGATTAAAAAAGTATTCAAATAGCTGATACAAAGTTCAAAATTTTCTAGCCAAAAGAAAATATAAAAAATAATTTGTACTTTGACAACAGAATAGCTGAAGACGAAAAAACTTGTTAATTCGCAAGTGAGACGGACAAAAAAATGAAGTTCGAGCGTATGCGTATCCGTATAGCGTTTTTTTAGTATTGTGCAAGCAATACGATTGGCGTGACTAACGAGATGCGTATATATGGACATAACTTTTCTGACAATGGAGAGTTTGATCCTGGCTCAGGACGAACGCTGGCGGCGTGCTTCATACATGCAAGTCGAACGAGAATTGGTAGCTTGCTATCAAGGACAGTGGCGGACGGGTGAGTAATGTGTAGAGAATCTGCCCCAGAGCGGGGGACAACGGAGGGAAACTTCTGCTAATACCCCATAAGAGCGTACCTGTGATGGTATTC
>CALUSZ010000018.1 GCA_944323495.1 Candidatus Gastranaerophilales bacterium | reverse complement strand
TCTGATTAACAGCCTGGAATGCCGGCTGTTTATATCCCACACTATAATTTACCCCTGCTATTTTCATAATACACACTCCTTACAGGTTTTATAATAACATAGAAGCTTTATAAATTACAACCACAATGGCTTAAAGGTTAAGTCACAAGGGACATGTATTCAACGTCAAAAGTAATAAATTTAATCTTATGTTACTAGATTGCTGTGGAAATCTTGTAATTTCAATCTAACACCAGAATAAAACTATTTACTCAATTTCAGCAGAAGCTTCTATGTCTAAATCAACATGGAGAGAAGCAGAGCTTGGAGTTTGTAAGGATATAAACCTCTCAACATTTTGGAAAATTGCTGAAGGATTGGGAATATCTCCAGTTCAATTATTGAGAGAATTGGCTGATAATTTAGGTTCAGATTTTACATTAACAGAATTAGAAAATAATTAATTATTATAGTTTTTTATTCATATTGTTATTAAATTTACTTGCACACAAATGACACACGGTGAAAAATATTATTCGCTGTATCTCAATATTAATAAGTATTTTCCCCTTTGGTTTACATTTCTCTTAATCAATTGGTCGTGGGTTCGAGTCCCACCACACCCATTTACTTTTTCTTTACTAAAAAGAAAAAGTAAACAAAAAGAAAAGAAGGAATTGGCTTGTAGTAAATCTACAGGCTTTTTGTTTTGTGGGCCTTATTTATTTGTGTAGGGGACGAGAACCCTAATGCGAAGCATTTTTAGGTTCGAGCGCGAGTGAGCGGAGGCTGGAGCAATTTTGCGAAGTGTTAAAAACACTGAAGCAAAATGCGAAATTGCCGTTCAACGCGAACGAGCAAGACAGTCCCACCATACCCATTTACAAAAAGAAAAAGTAAACAAAAAGAAAAGAATAAATTGGCTTGTAGTAAATCTACAGGCTTTTTGTTTTGCGGGCCTTATTTATTTGTGTAAGGGACGAGAACCCCAATACTAGAATATTAACAAGTCCTATAATCATTAATCTCAGCGCTGGATACTAAGTCTAAAGATGTTATATTAATATACCTACTTTCTTTATCAACTAAATAGAAAACAGCTATATATGGCTTTTTCCCACAACTAATTAAAAAGCGAAAATTATCAAGAAAGCTTTTATGAACTGCCACATATGCTGTACGGCATTTTTTAGAATGGTTAAAAGAGCTTACATATTTGGGTGGGTTGACG
Organism: Candidatus Gastranaerophilales bacterium; assembly: GCA_944323495.1. Next base: position 2,285 of record CALUSZ010000018.1, on the reverse strand, counting down.
CTGGTTTGCATATCATGTTCTACAATGATGTAAAATTTTATTAAATCACCCTCTTCTACTCCTCTGTGCTCAGAAAAAGTTACTTTAGTAAAAAGTTCTAAATGTTCATTAAAATATTTGTCATGATGTCTTCCCTCGGAACTCAAAAAATACGTTGATTCCCAACTTTCAAGTTGAGTTAAGATACTACCATTGTTCTTAAATTTTACTCGTTTTGCCATATATTGAATCCGTCAATAATTTGAAATTTTTTTGTTTAAACTATCTTCTCAATATTACTCACATCAAAAAGGGGAATATTATATAAACCTTGATTTTCTTCGTAATCAGCCAAAGAAGTTCTAATAGAGATTATTGGTTCATATTTTTGTCTAAAGCTTTTTAAGCTTTTAGCCTGCAAGTTTACAGTAGCTTTTACTTCAACCGGTATAATATTATTTTTATACTGAATTATGAAATCCAATTCAGCGCGATTGCTAGTCCAATAAAAAATGGGCAGCTTCTGTAATGTTTTAAATTCTTGCAATACGTATTGTTCAGTTATTGCACCGTTGTAATCGTTAAACAATTGGGCATTTTCTAAAAGAGAACGTACATCTAAATCAGTCATTGCGCCTAATAACCCAACATCAAGCAAAAATAGTTTGTATGCAGAGACATCTTCATAGGCCTTTAACGGCATATTGGGTTCTGAAACCCGAGGTACTTTATGTACTAAACCGGAATCAATAAGCCAGTTTAAAGCTATCTCAAAATCCTTGGCCCTAGCACCTTGTTTAATTTTTCCATACATACACTTTTTATTTTCTTTCACTAATTGTGAGGGTATTGCATTCCATAAAAGTCTTGTACGTTCAACTTGTTCTGCCGGAATATGTTTAGAAAAATCACCCTCATAATCTGCTAAAATATTTTTTTGGATTTTTCTCACCAAATTGTAATCCTGCTTTTCAGAATAGGATAAAACAGCCTTTGGCATTCCTCCAACATAACAGTATCTGCGAAGTAGATCAATAATTCTTTCCTTAAATACTTTTTGCATATCAAAATTATTGTTTTCAATAATTTCTAGTATTTGATTTTCTTTAACAGCCAATAAAAACTCTTTGAATGAAAGCGGATATAAGTTTAAATATTCCACTTTTCCGACAGGAAATCCAGTTCCTTTATGATGAGCAACACCTAATAAACTTCCTGCAGCAACAATATCATATTCAGGTGCATTTTCGCTAAAATATTTTAGAGAGGTTAATGCTGAAGGATTCTCCTGAATCTCATCGAAAATAATCAAAGTATTCTCAGGTGTAATATTAAAACCAACTTCAATATTCAAACCATCAATAATTCTTTTTATATTCAAATCTTTTTGAAACAAAGTATCTAAACGAGGATTACTATCAAAAGAGATATATGCGACTTGTTCATACTCCTGCTTTCCAAATTCTTTCATAAGCCAGGTCTTGCCTACTTGTCTGGCGCCTTGAATAATAAGTGGCAGATGGTTTTCTGAATTTTTCCAATCTACTAAATCTTTAATTGCATATCTATACATAGTAGCCCCTCTTTTAAGCAGGATTGTATCATAAAATACATTTTTTTGCACGACTTTTGTCTATATATTAAACATTTTTCGCACGACTTTTGTTATATTTCAACACTAATATGCACTAGATTGCGGCCAGTGTCTTTACATGATAATAATTATATTGCGTTCTGAATATTTTAGAAATCACAGAGCAAACTTTAATCTGGAATAAAATCCGATTTAATGGTAATATGGTTATACAAAGAGGATTGAAAAGATGAAGGCTGCAGAATATTTTAATAACGGCTATACTTGCGCAGAAAGCGTTATAATGGAAGCGATAGAAAAAGGCCTTGTGCCCAAAGAGCTTCTTCCGGTTGCGACAGCTTTTTCAGGCGGTATGGGCTCCGGCTGCCTTTGCGGTGCTGTTGCTGCTTCGCAGGTTATTATCGGCTACCTCTTCGGCAGAGACAATCAGCATGGAAATGAGGTTACGGCAAGAGCTAAGGCAAAAGAATTTATTGAAGAATTCAAAAAAAATCACCCTGCAACTTGTTGCCGTGTCTTAACCCGCGGTATGGAAATGGCTTCTCCGGAGCGGAAGGCTCATTGTACAAATATGGTTGATGATTGCTCAAAGATCTTAGAAGAAATTGTTAAGGTAAAAGTTTAGATGTTCAATAGAACTCCGTTTAAAAAAAGAATACTTTTTGTCGGGATTCCTGATATGGCATATATAGGGCTTGACGGTCTTTTGATG
>CALUSZ010000017.1 GCA_944323495.1 Candidatus Gastranaerophilales bacterium | reverse complement strand
GGTGCTGATTTAACTAATTCAGACCTTTCATCTGCAGAAAACTTAAGTGCCTGCAGATTTGACGAGGAAACAATCTGGCCGGACAATGAGTACCTGCCGGAGGACTTTGATTCAAAATATGATTCGGATTTGTCATCGCTTCAAGACGAAGACGACTACGAACAGTCGGATTACTAGATAAATTCATCAAGAGAGACATCTTTTGATTTTTTTATAGTTTTATATGATATATTAGAGAGAAGTTCTTTTAGCTTCTCTCTAATTTTGTATTTTGAACAAAACATGTCAGTATATAATTCATTTTGATTTATAATTTTAAAACCTTTATCAAGGTATTTTGATACGACATCAATCGGACCATCCGGTACTGCAGCCAAAGAAATGCCTTTTACATTCAATTCCTCTGCTATTTTATATAAAAGACAAAACAAGGTACTGCCGGTATAATTAACACGTTTTCCTCCTTTGACAGGAATATCGCATATACTGTCGAGGTATAAATTATTACCATCCTGCTTACAAGTCATAATACCGCAGGGTTTGTTATTATGCAGAGCAATAAAAGCCCTATAATTGGGATTAATTGCTGATTCTATGGCATAATTAAATACTCTCTGCCATCTATACTGATAATACTCGCACATATCAGGAACAAGTTTTGAAAAATCAGTCGATCCGGCAAGCTTTACCAAAAAAAGGTTATCTCGTTTAGTAAGTTCGTACAAATCAATGTCGGTAGCAACTTTCTTATAAATATTTTTTGTTTCTGCTATTTTTCTAGCCCTAAAATTAATACTGTTCATAATTAGGCTAAAACCTCTAAATAATTAAATTTTATTAATTGTTACAATAAATTTACATTTGTACTTGTAAAATTAAACCTTTTAATGTACACTTAGAATACACTGGTAGAAAGAAGGAAATAGAATTATGTCAAAACAATGTGAAGTATGCGGTAAAAAGCCTTTAAAAGCAGCTAAATTAACATTTTCTCATAAACAAATCGTTAAAAGACAAACTCCAAACTTACAAGATATCAGAGTTAATGTAAACGGTCAAACTAAGAAAATAACAGTTTGTACTTCATGCTTAAAAGCCGGTAAAGTACAAAAGGCTGTATAGGTTTTATCAAAGAAAATTACTAAAAAGACTGACTATTTTATGTCAGTCTTTTTGTATTATATCCAGAACCCTTTCAAAATCTTCCGCCTTACAGTCTGCAGTTAGTGAAATACGTAGCCTTGAGGAGCCTTGGGGCACTGTAGGCGGACGTATTGCGGGAATATAAAATCCTTGAGCACGTAGCTCTTCTGAAATCCTTACAGTTTTTTCGTTATCTCCTATAAGGATAGGTATAATATGCGAGCCGGAAGGGGTTATAATGCCTCGTTGATTCAATATTGCATGAACTTTATAAACCAGACTATCCAATTTTCTTCTTTGTTCTTTTAAATAGTCCTGCTTATGTGTTAAAAGCCAATTTGACCAGGCTATATTAATCGGCGGAATTGAGGTTGAGAATATAAAAGAGCGCGCCTTATTGATTAAATATTCAATAATCGGGCGTGATGCCACACAAAATGCCCCAAAAGAGCCGACAGCTTTGCCAAATGTGGCTGTTATTATATCAACATCTTTGCCGAAAGATACTCCGGTAAAATTTTCGCCAAAACAGCAAAAAGCGTGCGCCTCATCAAGCATCAAAATACAGTCATACTTATTTTTAAGTTCGATTAACTTATCGATATCTGCGACATCTCCATCCATACTGAATACGGATTCAGAAACAATAATAGCCCTGTTATATTGACCCCTCTTAGCCTTAAGTATATTTTCAAGATTTTCATAATCCAAATGTTTATATCTGAAAAAATCTCCTCTTGAAAGCTGCATACCGTCAATTATGCTTGCATGGTTGAGTTTATCGGAAAATACAACATCACCTTTGCCTATAAGCGCAGATATAACGCCTAGATTACATTGGTAGCCTGTATTAAATATAAGAGCAGCTTCTTTGTTCCAAAGCTTCGCAACGGTATTTTCAAGCTGCCTGTATTCAGGAGAGCTTCCTGTTAACAGCCTTGCAGATGCAGTTGACATAAGGTAATCAGTATTCTGCAGAAATTCCTGTCTTAAATCCTTCTTAGTACTGATTCCCAGATAATCGTTTGAAGCAAAATTTACGTACTCTTTGCCGTCTACGACAATTTTGCCGTCTGATTTAGATTCAATGTCAGGAATACACCTAAATTGAGCATTATTTTTTAATACATCCAGTTCTTCTACAATTCTTTTCATTCTTTGTTCAAAATTTCTTTCGCCTTTTCAAGCTGCACGTCTTTTTTTGAATCAATAAAGAAGTCAAACTCGTTTCCTACCTCAATATCCGGCTTTATACCAAGCTTGTTGATATCTGTTCCGTTAGGCGTTAGATACCTTGCAATTGTTACATTAAGCCCTGTTTCATTTGGAAGAGGCACGACTTTTTGCACAAGTCCCTTGCCAAAAGTTTTTCTGCCGACCAACGTTGCCTTGTGGTAATCTTTAAGCGCTCCAGACAAAATCTCACTTGCGCTTTCGCTTGCTCCATTAACAAGAACAACCACAGGTTTAGTAAGCGGAAACTGATGATTTTGCGCCATAA
>CALUSZ010000016.1 GCA_944323495.1 Candidatus Gastranaerophilales bacterium | reverse complement strand
TATTTTTCAAACAATTCAAGCTGTGCAACTTCCATAATCTCTGAAGTTACGGCCATTCCGTGATTATCAGCAACGCTTCTTATAATCTTCAAACCTTCTTCGCCTAAACCCTGAAAAGCATACGGGCTTGTTCTCGGCTTAAAAGCACCGCCTCTTATAATCTTTACATTAGATTCTTCAAGCTCCTGTGCTGTTTCGTCCATCTGGTCGTAAGACTCAATAGTGCAAGGGCCGGCAATAAGGCCTGTATATTTGTCTCCGAATTTAACTCCATTAACTTCTACAACAGTATCTTTTCCCTGACAGGCACGTGCTGCAAGTTTATAATTTGTTGTCAGCCGAATTACTTCATCAACACCGTGTAATAGCTCAAAATCCCTCTGGTCAACTTCCTGTTTAACTCCGATAGCATGAACAACTGTTCTTGCTTCGCCGTGGGATACTCTTGCTTCAAAACCTTTTGATTCAATAAACATTTCTACACGCTTAATGTCTTTTTCCGTAGCGTGGCTATTCATAACGACTAACATATTCTTTTTAACCTCCGGTATTAATTATTATACAGTAAAGATAAATAATTATATTCATTTTTTTTACAAATTGTGATACACTAGAAATTGGTATGGTGGTATGACGATATTTGACGAGAATTTAATCCTTGAAACAATAAATATGATAAAGCTTCACAATTTTGATATCAGGACTGTGACGCTTGCAATTAGTTTGCGCGACTGCCTTTCGGAAGATGTGAATGTTGTTTGTGACAAGATTAAATTTAAGCTGGATAAATATGCAAAAAATCTGGTTCAATATGCTGATGATATTGAAAATGATTATTCCATACCTATTGTTAACAAACGTATTGCCGTGACTCCAATATCGCTTGTAGGAGAATCTTGCAGGGATAAGGATTATATAAAAATAGCCCGCACGCTCGATGAGAGCGCAAGAGAGCTTGGAATAGATTTTATCGGCGGTTTTTCTGCTCTTGTTGAGAAGGGTTTTACAAAAGGTGATGAAGCTCTGATTAATTCAATTCCGGAAGCTTTAGCTGTTACGGAAAGACTGTGTTCTTCTGTTAATGTCGGAACTTCAAAGGCCGGAATTAATATGGATGCAGTGCTTAAAATGGCAGAAATTATTAAAAAATCTGCTGATATAACTTCTGATAAGGACGGTTTAGGCGCTGCAAAACTCGTTGTTTTCTGTAATTCCGTGGGTGATAATCCGTTTATGGCAGGTGCTTTTTGCGGCTACGGCGAGCCTGAATGTGCATTAAATATCGGAGTGTCAGGGCCGGGTGTTGTGAGGGCGGCGATTTTAGATTTGGATAAGAAGGCTGATTTGGGAGTTCTTGCTTCTAAAATCAAACAGACGGCTTATAAAATTACAAGCACGGGCGAGCTTATCGGAAGGAAAATGGCGCAAAGGCTTAATGTTCCGTTCGGGATTGTTGACCTTTCGCTTGCGCCCACTCCTGCTATGGGAGACAGCGTTGCGCAGATTTTTCAGGCGATGGGGCTTGAGCATGCAGGTGCTCACGGAACTACGGCAGCTTTAGCTATGCTTAATGATGCTGTGAAAAAAGGCGGGATTATGGCAAGCTCTTATGTCGGCGGGCTTTCAGGGGCATTTATTCCGGTTTCGGAAGATGCAGGTATGATTGAGGCGGCAGCTAGAGGATATTTAACTTTTGATAAACTTGAAGCTATGACCTGCGTATGTTCTGTAGGGCTTGATATGATTGCAATTCCAGGTGATACTCCGGCTTCAACTATAGCAGGAATGATAGCGGATGAGGCTGCTATCGGAATGATTAATAAAAAAACTACGGCTGTAAGAATTATTCCTGCTCCGGGTAAAACGGTCGGTGATAAAGTAGTGTTCGGCGGGCTCTTAGGCGAAGCGCCGGTTATGGCTGTGAATAGGCTTAATTCCGCAGGGTTTGTGGAAAGAGGCGGAAGGATTCCTGCTCCTATACATAGTTTAAATAATTAGAAGGGAATATAGATGGCAACTTTTAAGGATATGGAAGATAGTTTAAAGAATTTCATTATACAGGAGCAGTCTGACGCGCATAACGTTAAGTCTGTTAACCTTGCTAAATATAATAATATTAAAGTTTGGATGGATTTGTCAAAATATGTTCAGCCGCATTTTTTTGTCAGAATTTCAATTTCCGAGGCTGTTTTTGCTCTAAGTGATTGTTCAAAATTAAACGGCGGTTTAGGGTATGAAGAAAGATTTATTATTAAGTGGTTTGGAAGAATGGGAGTGAAAGAAAAACTTACAGAACTTTGGAATAATGCGGAGAAAAATAAGGAAGATAAGTAGGGGTTAGGATTTGCAATATAAAGATTTAGCGGTTAATCCCGTGAGTGTTGTTTTACAGCTTGTCGGGGCAAAGTGGAAAATCTTAATAATAAAAGAACTTTTAAAAAAAGAGATGAGATTTGTAGAGTTAAAAAACAAGCTTGGCTGTACGGCAAAGGTTTTAACTAACTGTTTAAAAGAGCTTGAGGAGGACGGGCTTGTTGTTAGAGAGGAAGAGGCATTAAAAGTCGAGTATTATTTGACTGATATAGGTTATACGCTAAGACCCGTGATAGATGCAATGCAGAAGTGGGGCAAAGAGTATAAAAGACTTAGGAAATTAATGGAGAGGATTGGATAATGGATATAAAATATTTAGGACACAGTGCTTTTGAATTTAATACAAACGGAAAGAAGATTTTAGTAGATCCATTTTTGGTATCAGTTCCGGATTATAAGGTTGAGAACATTTATAATATTTTTGTGACACATGCTCACGGTGATCATTTGGGAAGCGCAATTGAGATTTCAAAATCAACAGGTGCTCCGATTACTGCAATATTTGA
>CALUSZ010000015.1 GCA_944323495.1 Candidatus Gastranaerophilales bacterium | reverse complement strand
AATAGTGTGCTATACTAAAAAATATGAAAGATTTATTAAAAAAACTCGGTGTTGATTATTTGTTAGTAAACTGTACTAATGAATACTTGGTTGAATACCCTGCGTTGTCTGAAAATGCAAGATATACGCTAACCGGATTTTCCGGTTCAACAGGTGATGCGCTTGTTACCGAAGATAATATTTACCTCTTTGTTGACGGGCGCTACCATACACAGGCTGATATGGAGGCTAAAGAAGGGGTAACTGTTGTTAAACTCCAATTAGGCCAAAAACAGGACGAAGAGATACGAAAATTAATTCAGCCGGACAAGATTTTGGGTATAGTTTCCAAAAAGGTTTCGCAAAGCCGCTTGGAAGGGTTCGAGGGGTTTAAGATTAAACTTCTGGATAAAGATCCTATAAATAATTTTACTGAACCGCATGATAGCAGTAAATACGTTCAGGCAATGACTAAACGAGATTTTATTCCCCAAAAACCAATGTTTATATCAAATCTTGAAGAGGTTTCGTATCTTACGGGGCTAAGAGATTTTTCAAAGGATTGTTCATCAAAGATTTGGGCAAAACTTTTTATTGATAAGGATAAGCGGATTCTTTTTACTAACGAGGAAGAATGTGATAAATTTTTGAAGGAATATGATGAAGAACTTGTTGTTGATAAATCTTCTATCAATGCTTATGATTACGCTTTAATTAGAAAACCTGTCGCTAAGAGCTCCGATATCAAATATATGAAGGCTGTTAAATCCTCTGAAGAGATTGAGGCTTATAAGGACGCGTTTGAAAAGACTGATAAAGCTGTTATGGCAATAAGAAAGTATATTGAAGAGAATGATAATTTATCAGAGTATGATATTGCTAAAAAACTCAGAGAAGAGTTTATAAAATACGGTGCTAAATCTTTGAGTTTTAATTCAATTGTAGCAATTGATAAGAATTCGGCGCTTGCTCATTATTCTAAGAATTCAAAAGATGTAATATTAAAGGAAGGTTCGCTTGTTCTGATAGATTGCGGAGCGTATTATGAAAGCGGGCTTGCTACGGATATTACAAGAGTTTTTGTGAAGGGTAAGCCGTCAGGTTTGCAAAGAGAGGTTTATACGACAGTATTAAAGGCGTTTTTGAATGCATATAATGCCAATTATGTAACCGGGTATGATTATGATAAACAAGCTCATTTTATTTTGGATAATAAAGTAGAGGGTTTTACTTTTTCTCACGGTCTCGGGCATGGTATAGGGATTAATGTACACGAAGCACCGCCTGCTCTCAATCAGTCTGAAATTGCGCATACTGAAATTTGTGACGGTATGACTTTTACAATAGAGCCCGGGCTATATAATCCAGAACATTTCGGTATAAGGCTTGAAAATTCATGCTATATGAAATATGGGATTATAAACTCTTTTGTAAAAATGGGATATGAAGGCAAGCTGATTGATATGAATTTGCTCTCCGAACAGGAAAAAGAATGGCTTAAGGAATTTGAGATTTTATGAAGATAACAAGTGTTAATAATGAGCTTGTAAAAGAAACTGCAAAGCTTTTACAAAAAAAATACAGAAAAGACCTGTTTTTGCTTGAGGGGAGTAAATGTATTGAGGAAGCTGTAAATTCCGGCTTAGAAATTGTACACTTGTTTGTTGAAGAGGGAGAGGACCTGTTCAAAGATTTTGAAAATAAGATAGAAACGACAGAAGCGGTTTTGTCGAAAATTTCCTCAACAGAAACTCCGCCAAAGGCTGTTGCGGTTGCAAAAAAAATCAAAAGAGAATGGTCCCATTTATACAAAAAAGTTATTTTGCTTGAAGGGATAAAAGATGCCGGAAATCTGGGAACAATATTAAGATCTGCATGCGCTTTTAATATTGATGCTGTGGTTTTGTATGGTGACACAGTGGATCTTTATAACCCCAAATGTGTCCGCTCTACAGTTGGAAATTTATGGAAAATTCCTGTATTTGAGATGAATGATTTATCGGTTTTTGAAAATTATGAGCGTGTCGCAACTTTGCCAAAATCAAATAATACAATTTGGCTAAAAGATTATATTCCGCAAGAAAAAGTCCTAATTATGTTCGGCTCGGAAGCTTCCGGCTTAAGTGAAGAACTAAAAAACTTTGCAACAAATAATGTTACAATAGAAATGTCTGATAAAGTAGAATCTCTGAACTTGAGTATCTCTGCAGGTATCTTTATGTATAAGATAACAAATTAGCTTATATATTATTACCCCTAGCCTCTTGTGTTTGTATTTTCAAATATGGCTCTGCTTTGGCTTAGGGCAAGCATTTTTAGAGAGCAGCCGCCATCTGAACGATTGATTACGCCAATAGAGGATAGCCTTGCAACTACAAACTCATTTAATTCGTCCGGTGAAATAAATAGCGGACACTCGTCATTGCATACTCTGTTTTCTGCAAAAGGGCATGTTTTTACTACCATATAATTACTCCTCTCCCAATTCTTTTAAAGCCTGTTGTAATTGCTCTTCATTAGGCGCTTTACCATGCCATGAGGCTTGGTTTTCCATAAACGAGCACCCTTTTCCTTTGATTGTATGAGCAATTATTGCGCAAGGTTTAACTGCTTTTTTAGCTTTTTCAACAGCATCATATATTTGCTCAAAGTCGTGCCCGTTAATCTCAATAACGTCCCAGTTAAAAGCTTTAATTTTATCATTCAAATTATCAAGCGCCATAACATCTTCCGTGCAGCCGTCAATTTGAAGTTTATTTCTATCGATTATTGCAATAAGGTTATCAAGTTTTCTATGCGCTGCCTGCATAAAAGCTTCCCAGCAAGAACCTTCCTGAAGCTCTCCATCTCCTGTATATACAACAACATAAGCTGGATTATTGTCGAGTTTGAGCCCCATTGCGATACCGCACCCTATAGAGAGTCCCTGCCCTAAAGAGCCTGTAGAAGTTTCAATCCCCGGAAGATATCCTTTTGCCGGGTGGCCTTGAAGTCTTGAATGGAATTTTCTAAAAGTCATTAATTCTTCTTCCGGAAACATTCCATGCTCAGCAAGCGTTGCATATAAAAGCGGAGAAGCGTGCCCTTTAGATAGTATAAATCTGTCTCTTTTTTCAAAATCTGGAGATTTATCCCAATCTGATGGAATATTAAGTGATTTATTATACAAAACAGCTAAAATATCGGCGCCTGAAAGCGACCCTCCCGGGTGGCCGGATTTTGCATTACAGACCATTTTTACAATATTTTTTCTTGTTTTGCACGCAAAATTTTTTAATTCTTCTAGTTCACTTTTTGTAAGCATTTAAATTTTATCCTTATAATTGATAACTTTTAACAAAAATAACGGCAGAGCCGGAAAAATCCTTTTAAATCTTGAAGGCTGACATACAGTTCTATAGAACCATTCAAGCCCTAAACTCTGGATAATTTTAGGCGCCCGTTTGAGATTTCCGGACCAGACATCAAGACTTCCGCCAATTCCTATCATAAGAGCAGGATTCAGAATCTTTTTAGCTTTGTATATAAACTCTTCCTGTTTTGGAGAACCTAACGCAACAAGAATAAGTTTTGGCGATTTTGACTTGAGTTCATTGTATATAGGCTCATCATTATCAAAATATCCGTTATGGTAATAAACAATATTGAGTCCGGATATTTCTTTTTGTAAATTCTCTACAGCCTTGCTTATAACTTCTTCCTTAGCCCCTATAATTGCAACCGGAATATTATTTTTTGAAGCTTCACTTAACAACCTTCTTGCAAAATCTATCCCCGGAATTCTATTTGCGTTTTTCCCTGTAAGCTTAAGAGCAATCTTAACTCCTATACCGTCAGGAATTACCATTTCAGCTTCTTTTATAATATTTGCAAAATCAGCATTGTTTTCTGCATACTGAATCATTTCAGGGTTAATAGTTACGACTTGAGAGACCTTATGCCCGTCAATCATATTCTTTGCTCTTACAACTGCCTCGTCAAAAGAGTAATTATCAATATTAAAACCTAGCAACTCAACACTCATAAAAACATTATACTTGAAAAATAAAAAAAAGTATTTTAAAATTCATTATACACGAGAAAGGAGTTTTATATTATGAAAAGACTATTTACATTATTAGCTGTTATTGCACTTACTGCATCATTAGCAGCAACAGCAGCAGAATCAAGATTAGAAAATTATGTAAACAAAAAGCTTTCTCCAATAACAGAGAAAGAAAAAGCATTCAATGAGAAAATGGAAGCACAACAAAAAGCTAATGAAGCTAAGCAGGCTGAATTGAAGAAACAACAAGAAGAACGTCAAGCTGCTAGAGAAAAACAAATGCAGGAAGCTAAAGCAAGACGTCAGGCAACAAAAGACGCTATTCAGGCTGAAAAGGATTACTGGAAATCTTTAACAAAATAGGAAAGGTTGAATTTTATGAAAAAGTTTTTAGCTGCTGCAATTATTGCAATGCTCACAACATCAATAGCGGCAAATGCTGCAGAATCACGTGTTCAGAATTTTGTTGATAATCTGATTTCACCTATAACAACAAAAGAGAAAGAACTAAATTCACAAGCTGAAGCGCAGAGAAAAGCCAGAGAACAAAGACAAAAAGCTTATGAGAAGCAACAAAAGGAAAGGCAGAAGGCTTACCAAAAACAGCAACGAGAAAGACAACGTGAATTGAAGAAGAAGCAAAGAGAAGCACAAAAAAGGCGTGAAAATACGAGAAATGCAATAGAAGCAGAAACTAGCTTTTGGAAATCATTATTCAATAATGACTAAATTAAAGGGAGGGTTCAAACCCTCCCTATTTTATTGTATAATTCTATTATGATAGATAGATATTCGCGTGAAGAAATAAAAAAAATCTGGGATTTAAAGGAAAAGTTTAATTATTATTTAAGAGTTGAAATTGCAGTGTGTGAAGCTTATGCAAAGCTTGGCCGAATCCCGTTTGAGAATCTTGAAGAGATTAAAAATAAAGCCTCTTTTACAATAGAAAGAATAGACGAGATTGAACGTGAAGTCAGGCATGATGTAATTGCTTTTTTGACAGCTGTAAATGAATCTGTCGGAGAAGAGAACGCAAAATATATTCATATGGGGCTTACAAGCTCTGATGTAATTGATACGGCATTTGCTCTTCAAATTGTTGACAGTTCGAAGATTATAGAGAAAGAATTAGATGAACTTATAAAAGTTGTTAAAAATTTAGCATTCAAATACAAAAATACAATTTGTATGGGCCGCTCTCATGGGGTTCATGCGGAAGTTACAACATTCGGGTTTAAGCTGCTTAATTGGCTGGACGAATTAGAGCGTGCAAGAAAAAGTTTTGAACATACACTTAATGAAATCTCTGTCGGGCAAATATCAGGACCTGTCGGGACTTATAGTAATCTTCCTATTGAAGTTGAAGAATATGCATGTGAATATCTAGGGCTTAGACCTGCAAGGATTTCAACGCAGATTATATCAAGAGACAGGCATGCAAAATTTATGGCATCTCTTGCTGTTATATCTTCTATAATAGAGCAGTTTGCAACAGAGATAAGGCATCTTCAAAAAACAGAGGTAAGAGAGGTTGAAGAAGGTTTTGGCGCACATCAAAAAGGGTCTTCCGCTATGCCGCATAAAAAGAACCCTGTTTTATGCGAAAATTTATGCGGGCTTGCGCGTGTAGTCCGATCTAATATGCTAGCCGCTTTTGAAAATATTAATCTCTGGCATGAAAGAGATATTTCGCATAGCTCCGCTGAGAGAATAATATTTCCGGACTCTCTAATCCTTATAGATTTTATGCTACATAGGTTCAAGGGTGTTATGGAAAATCTTGTTGTGCATGAGGATAATATGCTTAAGAATACAAAACTCTATGGCGGGGTTGTTTATTCACAAAAAGTTATGCTAAAGCTTGTAGATAAAGGTTTTACAAGAGAAGATGCGTATAGAATTGTTCAAAAACATGCTCTAGAGGCATTAAACGGCGGCGATTTCAGAAAAGGGCTTGAGAGTGAAAACTTACTTACAAATGCGGAATTAGATGAATGTTTTGATACAAAGGCATATTTAGAAAATATCGATAAAGTTTTTGCAAGGTTTGAGAGGTGACAAATGAAAAAGATTTTTATAACAATATTAGCATTTTTATTTCTTTTACCTTGTATAGCTGCCCAAAAACCACGCTGGGTTGGTCAGCCTATTTATGTTTATATTCCTGAATACGGGCAAATGAGTGATTTAATGCAGCAGGCATTCGAAGCATGGGAATATAGATCTAAAAAGCTTGTTAGATTTAAATTTGTAAGCAGTCCAAGCAATGCTAATATAGAAGTTGAGTTTGTTGATTTTGTTGCAAACTGCAGCGATGCCGGTGCAGTGGGCTGTACTGAGATGATGACACGTGCAGGACAGTATTACAAGGCATTTGTTACGATTGGAACCAAAGAATATTTTCGTGCGTATGAAGGCGGAAGGTATGTTAGAAAAATAGTAACGCGCTCAAAAGATCATATATATGGAGTTATGCTTCATGAAGCCGGACATGCTATAGGTTTAGGACATTCGCCAAACAGCGGCAGCATAATGTACCCGTATGATTTGGATTCTATGCAGTATCTAACAGATGAAGATATGAGGCTGCTATATAATAAATATCACTAAAAATTATTCATTGTAAATTTTTGTAAACAAACCACTTGAAAAATTGTGCATTATACCCTTATTAACTTGACGTTCAAAATTGATGTTGTACGATAGAATAACATGCTAGTATATGGGATAATTATGTCCGAAATAAAAGTAGAAATTTTTATATAGTACATCATTAGAATAGATGAGGTGAATTAATGTCGACAGAATATGCAAAAAGAGTAACGCCAATGGGTATTCCTAATACACGTTTGGACGATTTACCGGATTTAATTGACGTGCAG
>CALUSZ010000014.1 GCA_944323495.1 Candidatus Gastranaerophilales bacterium | reverse complement strand
TTTTTGCACCCTTAACGCTTACAAGATAACCTTCTGATTCTTTTTTAATAACTGTACCTTCTACGATATCAGCCACTGTGTTAGATTTAGCAAAGCTTTCTTCTAACAGCATTTCAAATTCGTCACGAATTTCTGTTGTTGTCATTTTCTTTTCTCCTTTACTTTGTAGATTGTTTTATATTTTCCACTATATTATTTGTTCCTACTCATTTATAACATTAATTACCTTGTCTATAATTAACTGCGGAGTGGAAGCTCCTGCAGTAATACCGATATTTTCAGCACCTTTTAATAAATCTTTATTTAACTCGCTGTCGTTTTCTATATGAATTGTTTTAGTAAAATCCTTCAAAATTTCCGCAAGATGCGTCGTATTAGCACTTTTTTTTGAACCCACAACTATCATTAAATCACTTTCTTTTGCTAGTTCCTTTGCCTCTTTCTGCCTCATTGCCGTTGACTGACAGATAGTATTATAAATTAAAACTTCTTTAGCAATAGTATTTAAATAATTCACAACTAAATTCAAAGAAGAAACCATTTGCGTAGTCTGCACTACGACTCCCACTTTTTTATGTGATTTTATCTGTGATTCATATGGCGCAAGCTCTTCTATAGTAGTAGCCACAACCACATTAGAAGAATACAAATCGGCATTTGCCTTAATTGCAATGACTTCCGGATGATTTGGTTTTCCTACAATTATTACAAAATAATCATTCTTGGCAAGCTCTACCGCACGCTGCTGGACTTTTTTAACATCAGGACAGGTTAAATCAACAACTTCAAAACCCGCATTTTTGATTTTTTCAAAAACATCAGGTGCTTCACCGTGGCTTCTTATTATACAAATCCCTTCGCCATGCTGCGGAATTTCATAAATAGTCTGGATTCCTAAATTCTCCAATTCTCTAATGACATCAGTATTATGGATTAATTCACCTAAAATATATATTTTTTTATCAGGGTTTTCTTCTTTTAATTTTTTAGCTGTTTCAACGGCTCTTTTTACTCCGTAACAGAACCCTGCAAATTTGGCTAGTTTAATATTTGGATTACTCAAAAATTTATTATTCGCTTTCTAAAAGACTAGAGGTTAAAACCTCAGTAATTTTATTAAATCTTAAACAAAAATTATTTTCAAGCATGCAGCAAAAAGCCCCTTTCGGAAGAGAGACAAAAGGAGCAAGGCTAATTATTATGAAGAAAAGATTTGGGTTTTTAAAGAAGTAAGCCGAACACACACACAATGCCTAATCATATATAGCGTCGAAATCCGACAATTCACTAGCTGCCTTCGACTTACATTTATATTGTAGCATTTTTATTTATATATAATAATCTGCTTTGGTACTAACTCCAAAGAATTATTTATTCTGAAAGTTCTTTTTTCAAATTAGATTTTACTTCGCTTAAAGGTCCATTATTAGGTGCTGTAAGATTTTTCCAATATTTTTTTGCATACACAAACGGAAATTTCGGCACCCAGCTAAATTTCATGATAACTCCGGCAGCATCAGCACCTTGAGAAAACATTAATTCATCTATTGTTTCTTCGTACGCTGGAGAAATTGATGAGAATAATTTTAAGAAATAATTTGTAGCCGTAACGCTATAGTATCCTGTTGTAACCCCTGGTTTTGTAATAAGTTCTTTTATTTCAAAATTAGAATTATCTGAAAGTGAACGAATATCGGAAGGCAATGTAAGCTCTTCGCCTCTGGCGCTTTCTATTTCAAACTGCTGGCCGTTATATACAAGCACCATTTTGTTAGGTTCGGGCATATAAATATCATCAAAAATATTATCCAAAATAGGCTGACCGTTAATATCAGTTACGCCATATTTATAATTTTTGCAGGTTAAAAACATTCCGCCGAACAAGAGGTCAATTGATGAATATTCGGGAGGCAATACCTCAAAGCCCATCTCATCATATAAACCAAACTTGTCGCCTTTTTTGAGCTTTGCATATTTTCCCAAAATTCTTTCAGCATAATTATACTTTATATCAACCAAAATTTTTCCGCTGTCAGCCATAATCCCGAATCTGGAGCCCTTTTGAACAATCCAGCCCGTATCTCCGAGGCGGATAAGTTTCTTATACTGAGCCTCGGCAATTATTGTTCCCGTCTCATCCTTAAGGCCGAATTTTCCGTCATCATTATATACGACAGACCCTGCAAATACGGAAGTTTGAATAAATATTAACAACAATATTAAAGCTAACTTCTTCATAATTATAGATTAGCATAAAATCTCTTATCTAAAAAGCCTTTTTATTCTATCCCAAAAAGATTGTTTTTTAGGTGTATCATCAGGATAATACATTATTAATGGCAGAGCTTGATATGCATTTAATTGTTTGCCTTTTTTTATATAGTTATCAATCTTTTTTATCATTTTTTTATTATTTGATGTAAATCCATATTTGCGATAAAAAATATGCGGCGGATTATGAGGGTCATAAGGGGTTGTACATGCATTTAATATCATATTTCCGTCATATCCGTATTCACAGCTCAATCTTTTTGCAAAATTAAGAAACTTAGTACCGTAACCCTGACGAAACCGACCCAAAATAGTAAGTTCATCTATCTCAAGCTGACGGTTAATATTTGGATGTGCAATCATTCTGCCGACAAGCTTTTTATCTTTTATATTTATCATCTGGTATAAATTAGTACCGCTAGGGTTGTATATTAAAACTTCCGGTATCTTCATACTAAATTAAATCTCATAAAAAAAATATTTGCTAGTTAACCATCTCACGCAATTTTTTGAGCTGGTCTCTTATTTCTGCTGCGCGTTCAAAATCAAGAATTTTAGCGGCTTTGTGCATATCTTTTTCCAATTTGGTAATAAGCTTTGGTAAATCTTTCTTTTCTATACCCAAATCGACCATTTCTTCTGCAACAATGTCTTCTAAATCCCTGTAGCTTGCAACAAGAGAAAGAAGATTATTCTCAATCGGTTTTTTAATTGTCTGCGGAATAATACCATGCTCTTTGTTGTATTCAAGCTGGATTTCACGGCGCCTGTTTGTTTCATCTATTGCTTTCTGCATAGAATCTGTTATTTTGTCGGCGTACATAATAACTTCCCCGCATGCGTTACGCGCTGCACGCCCGATTGTCTGAATTAAACTCGTCTCTGACCTCAAAAATCCTTCCTTATCTGCGTCCATAATAGCTACCAGTGAGACTTCCGGTATATCAAGCCCCTCTCTTAAAAGGTTAACACCGATTAGAACATCAAATTCTCCAAGCCTCAAATCCCTCAAAATCTCTACACGTTCTATTGATTTGATGCCGCTATGGAGATATCTGACTCTTATTCCGTCTTGAAGGAAATAGTCGCATAAATCCTCTGCCATACGCTTAGTCAAAGTTGTAATTAAAACACGCTCTTCTTTCTTTGCCCTCTTTTCAATTTCAGCCTTCAAATCCGAAATCTGTGTCTCAATCGGCCGAACACTGATTTTAGGGTCAACGAGCCCCGTTGGGCGGATAATTTGCTCTACAAGCTGTGCGGAAGTCTCTTTCTCAAACTCGCCCGGAGTTGCGGAAATATAAATCTTCTGCCCGACTTTCGCAAAAAATTCTTCGCTCTTTAGCGGTCTGTTGTCCTTTGCGCAAGGCAGGCGGAACCCGAATTCCACAAGCGTATTTTTTCTTGACGCGTCTCCGTGGTACATGCCGTTTAATTGCGGAAGGGTAACATGAGATTCATCAATGACAGTTAAGAAATCACCTCTAAAATAATCCAATAACGTAGCAGGGGCAGAGCCTACCGGACGGCGTTCTATTATTCTTGAATAGTTTTCTATCCCCGAACAATACCCCATCTCCTTAATCATTTCTATATCATATTTAACTCTCTGCTGGAGCCTTTGAGATTCAAGGATTTTGTTCTGGCTTTCAAGTTCGACCACGCGGTTTTTCAACTCTTCTCTAATTAGCCTTATTGTCTCTTCCTCATTCTCATCATAAGCTATATAATGTACAGCCGGATAAATCATGACACTTTCTGGCACTTCTATAATCTCACCTGTGAGATTATCAATCCTTACAATTTTTTCAATCTCATCACCAAAAAAGTAAATCCTTGTAATAATTTTTTCATAAGCCGGCATGATTTCCAAAATATCACCGCGCGCACGGAAAGTTGAACGCTCAAGCACTAAATCATTTCTTGTATATTGAGTCATGACAAGATGTTTGATTAAATCTCCTCTGTCTAAAGTATCACCGACAGAAATTTTAATCGTCCCTTTGAAATAACTTTCCGGCAGACCCAAGCCGTAAATACAGCTTACGGAAGCAACAATAATTACATCGTTTCTTTCATACAAGCTCCTTGTCGTATTATGCCTCAAGCGGTCTATTTCTTCATTAATACTCGCTGATTTTTCAATATAAGTATCGGTTCTCGGAATATAAGCTTCCGGCTGATAATAATCATAATAGCTTATGAAATACTCAACCGCATTATTTGGAAAAAGCTCCTTAAACTCGTTATACAACTGCGCCGCAAGAGTCTTGTTATGCGCAATAATAAGTGTCGGCTTCTGGACCTGTTCAATTACGTTTGCGATAGTAAAAGTTTTACCGGAGCCTGTAATTCCCAAAAGAGTTTGTGCATCGTCTCCGGCTTTTAACCCCTCAACAAGTTCCTTGATAGCTTTCGGCTGGTCTCCGGCTGGTTTATATTTGGAAACTATTTCAAACTTTCTTTCCATAATCTAATTATATACCGCATAGAAAAATAATTGTATTTTTTACAAAAATCAATCAGAGTCTGCATTCCCGACTCTTACTAATGACGGCTCTATTAGTTTGTAAAAATCAGCATCCAGCAAAATAAATTCAGAAAAATTAACAATATACGGAATTAAACTCTCATTAAATCTCAATTTTAATTCTTCCAGAATTTTCTCGGGAATTTTTGTTTCCGATTTTATTAATATATCTAAATCCGAAGACTTGGTATAATCACCTTTTACACGTGAGCCGTAATAATAAAATTCATAAGGGTAATCTTCTAAAATATCTTCTATTATTTTTTTTTCTCTGAAATTAACTCCGGGTAAATCTGTTTTATCCATCCTGCAAAACTCCCTCAAGATGGTTTATTAAATATTCAACGTCATTTATAAAATCAGGTATTATATCTATAATAGAACCTGTATATTTTTCATTGTATTCATGCGAGGTAAAGTTTCTCTTTTCTCTATAGTCAACCCATCTTTCAAAATTATTAATCAAGTCAAGACCGTACATCTCCCTAAAAATATTATTTATAGTTAACTCCTTCTCACTCTTATCATACTCTTTTTTCAAAAATTTATTCATTATTTTTTTTGATGTTTCATAAGTATATTCAAATCTTTTGATACAGGAATCCTTAATATAATCCTTTATTTTAGGGCTGGTTTCTGCCGAATAATCACTATAACATTCCTTAAGTGTTTTTAAGCTGTCTTTTAATACATCAAGATTTAATTCAGACTTCTTCACCGGCGCCTCCTACAATTTCTGCCTCAAAATTGAATTAGACCCCTGACAGGTTATAAAAAGCATATTCCCATCAACATGGAGACCGTATGGCTTGTCAATATTAGATACAAGCACAGTTACCAAGCCTTGCGGAGTAATCTTTAAAACATTATTTGTATTATAGTTTGAGACATAGATATTTCCGATGCTGTCGCTTGCAAGACTTATAGGCCCGCTGATTTCTTTGCTCTTAAGAAAAACTTTTCTTTTTCCGTCCGGCGTAATTTTTATAATAGTATTATCTGAAAAAGTTGCAACATAAACATTCCCCTCATTATCGGTAGTAATACCTGTCGGGCTCAAAATATTTTCATAAATCCCTGTCTGCGTTGCAATCTTTGAGGGAGCATTGGTTTTTTGCGGCGGAAGAG
>CALUSZ010000013.1 GCA_944323495.1 Candidatus Gastranaerophilales bacterium | reverse complement strand
TTTTCAAACGCTCCTGATACTCTTTATAAGTTTCCTCTTTTGAAGTTTTAGAAGAAGAGCTCGTCTGCCAGGGTGATATTCCCCAGTAATTAAAACTTGTATTCCAACTTGGTGTAAATGTAGGTAGTGTCATAAAATAATCCCTTTACTTAATTATCCCTTATATACATAAAGATTCTTTTGTAAAAAAAATTGCTTTTTATGTTTACAAAACTTAAAAAACCACATGGCTGATTTATTTTTTGGTATACTTTTTAATTATGAAGTGTGGTTTTGTAACAATATTAGGGCGGCCTAATGTTGGCAAATCTACTCTTTTGAATCAGATATTGGGACAGAAGATAGTAATTACAACAGACAAGGCACAAACTACCAGGAAGAGAATAAAAGGAATATTAACAGAAAGTCGGGGACAAATAATTTTTGTAGATACCCCGGGGGTGCACAGACCCTTAAATAAGCTTGGGGAATTTCTGCTTGATGAGGCAAAAGTTGCAGTTCCTGATGCCGACTTAGTATTATTTCTTGTAGATGGATCTGAACCGGCTGGCAGAGGTGACAAGTGGATAGTGGAAAACCTGCTCAAAGATATTAAAATACCAGTGGTCATGGTTATGAATAAAGTTGATAAAATCAAAGATATACAAAAAACAGAAGAGAACCTTCTTACTTATAAAACATTGTTTACGGAAAATATACCCGTAATAAGAATTTCTGCAAAAACCGGAAGGAATAAGGATACTCTTTTAGATAATATTTTTAAAAGACTTCCGGAAGGAGAAAAATTGTATCCTGATGATATCGTTACAGAAGAGAGTATGCGATCTGTTACAGAAGAAATAATAAGGGAAAAAGTCTTGCTTAATACCCAAGACGAAATCCCGCATTCTGTAGCAATCCAGGTAGATAAATACGAAGAGCAAGAAGAGATTGATAAAATATACGCAACAATATATTGCGAACAAAAAAGCCAAAAAGGTATTTTAATAGGTAAAGGAGGGAGTTTACTAAAAAAAATCGGTACAGAAGCACGTATTGAATTAGAATCTATAGTTGATAAAAAAGTATTTTTAAGTCTGGAGGTAAAGGTTGAAAAAGATTGGAGAAAAAAAGATACAACACTTAAAAATTTTGGATTTAAATCCAAAGATCAATAGCAAAAAAGTTTTTCATATGTTTTATTAATAATGTATTAGTGTGTGTTAGGAGATTTGTAATGAAAGTTGAAAACATTGGTTTAACAAGGGTACCAAGCCCCAAAATTCAGACAAAAACCCCATCTTTTAAGAGAAACTGGGCAGAACATGCCAGCTGGGGAGCAAATTATGTTAAGCAAAAGGGAAAAACAAATTTTAAATTATTCTCTTTTCCTGATGCAAAAGCTGTGTTTGTAGAAGTTGCTGATAAAGCAGCCGGCAAGCTTTCTAACATAAAAGAACGTTTAGTTGGTGTCTTAGGCTTAACATCAGCAGCTGCGGCTGTTGGCATTAATAATGAACTAACTCCTGCAGATGAAAACTCAAAAATATACCCCATGGAGCACAAAGGCGACGGTGTTTTTGAAGCAAACGATATTGAAGCAAAACCGAATGATAAATATAGATATATTGTCGTTACAAAAGACAATGATGTTAATATGGTGAAAGATCCTTACAGCAAAAAACAAGAAAATATTCATGGCTGGAGCTCTGTATATGATACAGAAAACTATGAATGGAAAAATACTGATTGGATAGAAGGAAAGGATCCCAGACGTATTATTAGAAAACCTGATGAACCTCTTAGAGGCTTAGAAAGATTAGTTATTGATGAAGTTAATATACCAACTTTAACAAAAGATGGAACATTTGAATCGGCAAAAGCACAAATAGATGAAATTGCTAAAAAAGGAACAGCAACAGCAATCGAACTTATGCCAATAGAAAATACCTTCTCTAAGCAATGGGGCTATGACGGGGTAGATAAATTTGCGGTAAACGAAAACCTTGGCAACGCAGAACAGCTAAAAGAATTAATTGACTACAGCCACGGAAAAGGGCTTAATGTTATAATTGATATGGTACCAAATCACATGGGACCTGATGGTGATTATCTAAGCCAAACCGGACCATATATTAAAGGTTCCGGAGAATTCGGCAACCTTCTTAACTATGAAGGAGAGAATAATAGAAACGTAAGGGATTGGATGACAAATGCTGCATTATGGTGGGCTAAGGAATTTAAGGTTGACGGTTTACGCTTTGATTTAACATGCAGATGCGATTCAGACTTCCTTTTAAGACAATTTGCTGTAGAAGTAAATGAGCATGCGCCTGAAGTATTTTTAATAGCAGAAGATCATCGCGGGAAAAAGCATGAGCTTACAACATACTATGCTCCGCCAACATTTGAACATGATGAACAATTAAGTTTTATTGATCGTAATGTTAATGATATAAAAAAGGGGCAGGAAACAATTCCAAAAAGAATCGGCTTTGACACAGAATGGGATTCTCAGTATAAAGAATCTATAGAAAAAGTTGTTCTGGAGCCTACAGTTTCTTCTTTAGATGATTTAGATAAATATTTACCAACCTCTCATTATAGAGTGAAATACGGTTACAGCCATGATGAAATAGGTAATGAAGACGGAACAAGGTTTATTCCTAAATACATGGCAAGGCACTTTAACCTGTTTTTGTCTGTAGACGGTGACAGTAATGCTGAAAAAGGTCAGCGTGCGGCTCATGCGGCGCAAGATCTTGCGGAACTTATTGTATCTAAAGATTTTCAAGCAATGACAAATGATGATCTAGCAACAGAGGAATTTTCATATGGAATTAATAGGTTTATTCCGAAACAAGAACTTATAAACGTTTTTGAAACAGCTGTTGCAAAACAAAAGCTAATGCTTGGAACAGTTATGACAACGCCCGGACCCAAAATGTTTTTCCAGGGTGATGACGAAGCAGACTTATCTTATTTTAAATTCTTCAGGGAACTTTCTGATGATGCCTCCAAAAGAGCTGCTGATTCAACAGAAAAAGAAAAAATTGTAAAAGAAAAGGGTTATGATACATTAGAATCAGTTGCAAGACCGGACTGTGTTGTTGGCTCTATAAAACAAGAAGGACTTTATAAAAACCTAAAAGAAGAAATGATCAAATTTAATGCTGATCTAAAAAAATTGCTTGATAGCTCAGATGTTCTTGCAAAAGGTGAAATAGTAAGCACCTATAAAGATAATCAGCATCTTGTTCACAGCCACCATTTAAAACTGGGGGATGAAGAACTTCTGGTTATAAAGAATTACGGTCAAGGCTTCCACAGCGGAGATTATGAATACTATGGGTTCCCGCAAGGTAGCAATTGGAAGGAAATTTTCAACAGTGACGCAATAGAATATGGTGGTTCAGGATATTCTAATTCAGGCAGGAATGATATTAACAATATGAATCAGAATCTTTCTCTTGCACCAAACAGTTTCATTATATTGCAAAAAATCTAAAATACAAAAAAGAACAAAAGGGCTACATCGTATATACGATGTAGCCCTTTACATTTAACTCGTTCATGTTAACATAAAGCTATGACATATTTATCTTACACAAAACTTCATCATACTCATAGTGACCCGGAAGGGCCTGGAGTTTTGTGTTCTCTTGATTGATAAAACTCCTTCACAATCGGCTCTTTCGGGATATTTAAGAGAGAATAAAGAGTACGATAATAAAGGAGAAAATTAAAAAATGTCATTAGTGAATATAATATCAGCAATCGGAAATAACTCAAGTGTTTACCCATTAATTGTCCGCGACTGCGGGATAGAAGTTCCGTCAAAAGTTATTTTGACATACCGCCAAAATCTTAAAGACTCTAAACAAATGGCTTTCAATGCAACAAGAGAAAGACTTATTGATGAATACGGAACATCTATTATATGGCTTGGTGGAATACCGGCAATGGATAAATTATGTAATTGGGGTATAAAAAAGATGGGATATGATCCTAAAGTGAATATTAGCTTGCTTAAAGAAAATTCTAAACAGGGGCTAAAATACAACATTGAAAAATTTAAGAATAAGGCTCCTGAAGAAGTGAAACAGATGGAAAAAGTCTTAAAAAATAAATCTTTATACCAAAAACTTCTTGCCGGCAAGTTTATACTATCTACAGCTATTCCGGTTGCAATAATGGGGTATTTCCTTCCAAAATTTAACTTTGCTCTTACTGATAAAATCAGGAAAAAGCAGGATGCAAAAAAAGAAGAAATAAGAATATTGAAGCAGGGAATTGAACAACAGAATGTTTCTTTCAAAGGAATCGCATCATCACTTGCAAATATGTCTACTGTTAATAAAATGGCTATTACAGATGGCGGTTTAACTGTTGGGAGGGTTGGAACTGCCAGAAATAAGTTTGAAAAAATGGAGATGGGATTTAAAATGTCTATGATGATGTTTCTAAATTTCGTAGCGCCTATATGGATTGCAAAAGGGCTGGATTCGTTCTCCGGAAAAGTTTTTAGAACTAATGTTAATCTTGATCCGAATTTATTGAATGATAAAGAATTCCTTAAAGAGATTAAAGAGGACCGCTTCAAGCTTCCGAAAGAGAATATTATAGAATTTTTAGACCAAAATCCTGATTCAAAATTTGCTAAATTAAGTGAAAAGTACTGCGGTGTGAAATTCTTAAAAAACAGGGTAAGAGATCCGAGAGAATTTGTTGACGAAGAAAAAATAAGAAAGTTTCAGCAAGAAATTGAAAAATTTACAAAACAGGCAAAAAATAGCGGAAACATTGACAAATTTGCTAAAAAGGCATTAAAAGTAAAATCTGCCAATATACTTGCTAATGTCGGCATAAGCAGTTTTCTTTTGGCTTGCGCATTGCCTAAGATAACATTTATGCTAAGAAAGAAAGTTACTGGCTCTGATGCAGAGCCCGGATTAATTAAATAAAGACGGATTACAAGACCATAGCTAATATCATTAGAATCATTGCGCCTATTTCCATTGCAGTTGACATTCTCTGGCTGAATTTGTATGAATCATAGCGAGAAGAGGATTTTTGAGCTTTATTTGCACTATTTAGCCTCTTTATCCGGCTTGTAGTATCATCTTCTGCAAAAGAAGTTCCAAATGTTTCATATTCAAGCTGTGCAAGTTCATCATTTAATGTTGGGGCTGATGCTGGGACTGCTGCTCCGCCTGTCATATCACCATAATTCGCATAAGGTCTTGAATAATTCCTCTGACCAAAAGGCATTCCAAAGCGGTTGCCGCCCAGGCCGCCTAAATCAGAAGAGGATAATGCATTATCGTCATAATATCTGCTGCCCGGAATATAAACAGAATTATCAGATTTTTCTTCAGCAAGCCTGTCAGGCATAACTTCTGCCTTGATTCTGTCCATCCTTGTTGAATAATCATCAACATCATAGATTTTGCCAAAAAGTTTTCTCTCAATCGCAACAATTCTTGAGTGAAAATCTCTGTTTTTATAAGTTTGATTAAATATTTTCTGTTCAATTTCATCAACTACAGGATAATTAACAGAACTGTCTTCAGCAATTTTTTCTTCCTCTGCAAATGTATCTTCTACCGGAGAAATTTCCAGACCTATGACGTCTGCTGAAATATCAGCAGAGAGCTTTTTTATCCTTTTATTAATATCACCTGTTGATGCGTGGCCGTAAATAGTTTTTTCAAGCCTTGCAACACGGTTTTTGGAAGAATCTTGGGAAAAATCAAAACCATATAATTCATTTTCTATTTTCGTAATTGTACTCTCCTGAGAAGATGCTGTTACTTCCTGGGGAACTGCGCTTATTAAATATAATAATATTAAAGTTATTGCAAATATTTTTTTCATAGTGTTACCACCCGATAACACTATAAAAGGTGAAAATGCACTTATCTATTCAACTATACAACAGAATATTTTTTCGATAAAATACGTAAAAATGCTTACACTAAAAAACTAATGTAAGCATTTGATTAATATTTCGTTTTAGTCCGGCAAACTAAATATAGAGTTTTGCAAAATCTAAATCACTTTTTATAGTTATTTTAATATTTGTATAACTTCCATTTACTATATATACCGGAATATCAAGGTATTCAAGCATAGAACAGTCATCCGTAAAATTTCTGTCCTTTAATTTTTCATGAACACTTTTAATAACTGATGTTTTAAACCCTTGAGGAGTTTGAGTATTATATAATTTTGAACGATCAATAGTTCTTATAATTCTGCCGTTTTCATCAACTTCTTTTATTGTATCTGTAGTTTTGGTCATAACAGAAACTGCACCCTTATCTAAGACAGCCTCCAGAACATACGCTATTGTATCTTTTTTTATTAATGGCCTTGCACCGTCATGAATTAAGACATATTCATTTTTTACTATTTGAAGAGCATTATAAACAGATTTTTGTCTGGTATTGCCACCCTCAATAATTTGGATTTTCGGATTGGTTAATAAATTCTTCAGTGTTTCTATAATAGAAATATTGGCTGAAATAATTATTTCATCAATTTCATCAAAATCAGTAAATTTTGAAACAGTTTCTTCTATAACAGTTTTGTCTTTTAATTTTACAAGAAGCTTATTTTCTCCTCCGTATCTGGAAGACGTTCCTCCGGCTGTTATTATCAATGAAAACTTGTTCATTTTTCCTCCTTAAAATGATTGTAAACTCCTAATTCATCATACTTACTATATTTTTTGCCATCTATATCAAGAACATAATCAGATTTTTTTACAACTTTTCCTATAATATAATAATCTGATATCTTGCTTAAAAAGTTTTCCGGAACCGCCGCTACAAGTTTATAATCTTCAGCCCCGAACATTCCTTCGCTATATCTTGCATCTATTGAGACTTCGCTTTCTACTGCAATCTTAAACAATGCGTCTGCTAATCCGTCTGATGTGTCCATCATTGCATAATCGTCTTGTATTTGAGCTGCTATCTCAAACGCAAATTTTTCTTCCAATTCAGGCTCTAAATGGGTCTTGATTAAATCATTATTATTCCCTCCAAGCATTAACTCTTTTAATCCCAACGAACTTTTTCCAAAATCTCCTTTTGTTATTACAACATAGCCCTCTTTAGCATTTTTTCTTGAAGAAATCTTTCTTCCTTTTGCAAGCCCGATTGCAGTTATAGAAACATATACTTTATCAGATCCCGTAATATCTCCGCCAATAATTTGAGCCCCTCTTAGAGCAGATTCAGCTCCTTTATAGAAATCCTCCACAAAAGCGGCTTCTATGTATGAAGGCAAAGAAAGAGCTACTGTTATATAGGCAGGAATAGCTCCTGAGGCTAAAATATCGCTTATATTAACAGTTACAGCTTTGTATCCGAGCTGATAAGGCGTACACCAGCTAAGCTTAAAATGTACATCCTCCACAAGACTGTCTTGAGAAACTACAATCCCCAAATCTTTAAGATAGGCGCAATCATCGCCTATAAAATTATTGCCGGTTTGTCTTTTTATTATCTCAATAAAATCCAGTTCTTTCATTGTTCTATATACAGGGGGCGGAGCCTTCAGGCTCCGCCCTTATTAATCTAATTTTCAACTTTCTTCAATGTCGGGAATGCGATTACATCTCTTATAGTAGGAGAATTTGTAAGCAGCATTACCAGTCTGTCGATTCCCATTCCCATTCCGCCGGTTGGAGCTAGACCATATTCAAGAGCATTAATATAATCCTCATCAATTGACATTGCTTCCTCGTCACCATTTGCCTTAGCTAAAGCCTGCGCTTCAAAGCGGTGGCGCTGGTCGATTGGATCAGTAAGTTCAGAAAATGCATTTGCAATTTCCCACCCGTTAACCCTTGTTTCAAATCTTTCAGTTAATCGGTCATTGTCACGATGTACTTTTGCCAGAGGAGAGATTTCTCTCGGGTAATCAATAATATGAACCGGCTGAATTAGTGTTGGTTCTACTGTTGCCTCAAAAACAGCCTCTACAATCTGTCCCCAGTTCATCTCTTCATCTACTTCTATATGCATAGATTTAGCTTTATCATAAGCTTCTTTAGCTGTAAAGAACTCACCAAAATCTACACCTGTCATTTCCTTGATTGCACCAAGCATTGTTTTCCTATCCCAAGGAGGCGTAAGGTCAATTTCATTTTCCCCATACTTAATCTTGGTTGTACCTAAAACTTCCTGCGCTACATATGCTACAAGATTTTCCGTTAAAGCCATCATTTCATTATAATCTACATAAGACTGATAGAGCTCAATCATAGTAAATTCCGGGTTGTGGCGGGTATCAATACCTTCATTTCTAAAACATCTTGAAAGCTCAAATATTTTCTCGCTTAAGCCGCCTACCATCAATCGTTTTAGGTGTAATTCAGGCGCAATCCTCAATGTTAAATCCATATCAAGTGCATTATGATGCGTTATAAAAGGTCTTGCATTAGCCCCGGAAGCCTGTGTATGAAGCATAGGGGTTTCAACCTCCAAAAATCCCTGATTAGTTAAATATTCTCTTACTTTTTGGATAATAAGACTTCTTTTTCTAAATGTATCCCTTGTCTTTTCATTAACAATTAAATCTACATATCTTTGTCTGTATTTAGTTTCTGTATCCGACATTGTATGATATGATTTAAGCTGTTCGAGTTTTTCCTCGCTAATCTGCTTATTCGGGAGCGGAAGCAAGGACTTTGAGAGCATCTTAAAAGTCTTTGCCTTTATCGATAATTCACCTCTTGGAGTTCTTCTTATAGACCCATAGAAACCAAGAATATCGCCGATATCAACGAGTTTCAGAGTTTTTACCATTTCCGGATCCATATTATCTTTGTGAGAAAAAATTTGAATTTTTCCTGAAGCATCCATCAAATCAATAAACATACCGGAATTTCTTATTGCCATAACACGTCCTGCTACAGAATAAAAATCTTCGGTTTCTTCTCCTGCAGGAAGGTCTTTGTATTTGTCTTGCAAAAATTTTGCATCCGCATCTTTATCAAAAGAGTATGGATACGGATTAATTCCTTTATCAGCAAGTTCTGCAAGCTTTTGTATTCGTGTTTGCCTTATAGTTTCTTTAGCCGAAATCGGCTCTTTTGTCTGTTGTGTCATTTTGTATAATCCTCATTTTAAAGTATTCTTAAGAATATTTTAACATAAATAATATTTGTGCAAAAATATAGTTATGAAGATTTTACCAATAATAGTTAATACAAGCAGAAGTATAAAAGATACAACAGTTAGAGTATCCAGAGCCGGTAAAAACGGATATGATATAGGGCTCAGAACCTCTAAGATATACAAGAAAGGTGATACCGCAACAATTTTGAATATAAGCAAAAGCGTCGGCAGAAAGCTGAAACAAGAAACGACGATAGATGACTTGCCTATAGTTGCGGGGGCTATTGGAATGCTGGTACCTTTACCGCTTGCGAGCCCTGCGCTTCTGGCACTTGGCAAAGTCATTCAAGTTATTACAAAACAGGTTCGAAGCCTTAAACACATAAAATAACATAATTAAGTATATTCGAAGCGGGAAATCATAGATTTCCCGCATACTACCATTACAACTTTGTCTTCATTTAGTCATATATTGTTCCAAATGGGGATTCCATTCAATTGTCCAATTATTGTCTGAAAATATATTCACTTCTATAACCTTTCCTTTCGCATCATATTTTGTTACTTTTTCGATAGGTCGCCCATCTCTCAGTACGTTTTTTTCACTTATTTCAAAATATTCTATGCTTCCATCTTTATTGTATGATTTTGTATAAGTGACGCCATCTTCATATTTAATTTCTTTTGACAGATTTGTCCGCGTACTTGTGCTGCGATCATAGTCATATTCTCGTGCTGCAATAATTTCACCTTTGTCATTATAATACTTGTCAGAATATTCTATTCGATCTCCATATAGAAGTTTTTCAGAAGATACTGTCCTTCCTTTTGCGTCTAAAGTTATTTTTATCGGGTTTGGTGTATCCAGCCCTTTAATACTTGTCGTTGTCGAGTTTGCAATATGTTCTGCGACATTTTCAAAATGTGTATTAAATGTATTAATATCTATGCTTTGTATATCTTCTGCTTTTATATCTACAAGCTTTGCATTGTTCGCCCCAGGTTCCTTTTTTAGATCCAACGGCTTAAGACCCAGCTCTTTTAAGGCTTTTTGCTCTGCTTGTGTAGTGGGGCGATAACCACCATCTACACCAACCGACGTTCCATCAGCATTTATTTTCATTGTTGTTGCAAGAGGTTCTTTTAATCTGGAAGCGAATTCAAAGATTGTCATCGTCACTACGCCATTATTATATTCATATTTTATAAAGCCAGCTGGAGAACCGGTTTTATTATACTCTATTCTTGATTTAAGTCTGCCAGCAGAATCATATTCATATTTATAACTGACTCGATCAGTAATAACTTCTTTTATCTGTCCTTTAGCATTTTCTAATACATAATTACCAACGTTATCTTTCGCAATACTGTATCCGTTAGCCTCTGCATAGTTTTTCATTATTAGCGAGTTAGCGTTTGCAGGAGAGGTTGTATTATTACCAAGAATAAGCTTTCTGTTGGTTTCTTGAGGTTTAACAGCATTTCCCTTAATCGTTGAAGGGAAAGGGTCAACTAAATCGTTTTTAAATAGACCTAAAACTTTATTATCATAACTCATTATAGATGCAATTACTTTAGGATTATTTAATACCGCAAAAAGATTTTCCGGATTTGATTCAATAGTATTTTTGCAATGAAATAATATATCATTAATTTCTGCCGGTTTAAACAATGGCTCTCCGTTAGGCGTTTTATATTCCGCAAGCCTTGTCACCACCTCCGGATATTTATCTATCATACTCAAAACTTCATTTTTATCATATTTTACATCTTTTAAAGCATCTGTTAATTGAGCTTTTAGTTCTTGGCTGACAGACGGTTTAGCCGGGGCAGGGGCTTCTGCTTTACCAGCAGCAGTTTCTGCCGCTTTTGCCTTCACCGAATTTCCCTTAATTGCTGAAGGGAAAGGGTCAACTAAATCGTTTTTAAATAGACCTAAAACCTTATTATCATAACTCATTATAGATGCAATTACTTTAGGATTATTTAATACCGCAAAAAGATTTTCCGGATTTGATTCAATAGTATTTTTGCAATGAAATAATATATCATTAATTTCTGCAGGCTTAAACAATGGCTCTCCGTTAGGCGTTTTATATTCCGCAAGCCTTGTCACCACCTCCGGATATTTATCTATCATACTCAAAACTTCATTTTTATCATATTTTACATCTTTTACATCTTTTAAAGCATCTGTTAATTGAGCTTTTAGTTCTTGGCTGACAGACGGTTTAGCCGGGGCAGGGGCTTCTGCTGTCTGAGCAGTTTTTCCCTCAACCTTATCCAGCACTTTAACAGCATCTTGAGAAAGCCCTTTGGTATTGTTTCTTACATAGTCCACAGTGTTAATATAAGGCTGGCCTTTGACATCTATTGCAATAACTTGATTACCATCGGTTATAGGTTGGAAGCCTTCTTTGCCGACTATACCTTTAACACCTTCCGGAACCTCGGCAAATCTTACTGGCGCTGCTTTAGATGCTTCTGTCCATTCGTAACCCATCTCTTCTGGTTTCAAGTAGTTTTTTGCACCTGTAGCGTTATATGCATTAGGTTCTACATAAGATTTTGCTGCCTCTGTTCCGCCTAATAAAGCTCCGTCCCATGGTTCTTTACCATATTGAATCATAAAATAACCCTTTGGATCAGATGCATCAACATACATACGCTCCATAGTCTTTCCGCCGTCCCATGATACTTCACGGAAGAACTTGCCCTGCTCGGCATCATATTTTAAGCCTGGGTTTTTAGCTACAACCTCTTCCGGAGTTCCTGTTAAATCAAGCTTCTTAATCCGTCTTGCAGGGGATTGGCTTTGGCCTTCATAGACATTTTCTAACTTTGATACAGTGTTTTTAGTAATTACTAAACCGGCCTCCTCAAGTTGTCTTACACCTTCCGGAGTCTTAGCTAATTCTTTCATCGCTTCAATCGACATATCAGCTGTTACTGCAGGTTTGCTCGCAGGTTTTACCGGTTCTGTTTTTGCTTTTGGCTTAACACCGAATACTTCCGGATTTCCCTCAATTGTTGAAGGGAACGGTTCGTTTACAGCTTCTTTTGCCATGTTGTCAAATTTTGCCTGTTCCTGATTAGCTTTGCGCCCTTTTGCGCCGCTTCTGACAGAACCGACTGCACCACCGACCATAATTGCACCCATACCAACTT
>CALUSZ010000012.1 GCA_944323495.1 Candidatus Gastranaerophilales bacterium | reverse complement strand
GGTGTCGGGTATATGAAAGTAAAAGGCGAGAGAAAAAAGAGAATTACATATATTGTTCTTTTAAAGAATAATTGTGAAATTTTCTGGGGTCATGTTATCCCTTATTAGAGTACATGTCTTTGACTCCCGTAAAAATTCCGGCTCCGAGGCCAAGAATTCCGTTAATTGCAAACGAGTTTTTAGTCGGGGATTTTGAGAACCTGCATTTTCTGGATAATAAATCAAGCACGACGCCGAACCCGAACCATGCGCCGGCGGTAGTTAATCCGTCTTGAAGCGGGTTTTGTTTTGGTTTTGCAGCCAAGTTTTTATTTTTTTGCACACCAAAATAAACTCTTGGTGTAATGTAATTTATATTTTCAATTCTCATATCTGTCTTCTAGTGTAAAAAATGCCGATGGCCGGGGTCGAACCGGCACGTAGTTGCCTACACCAGATTTTGAGTCTGGCACGTCTACCAATTCCATCACATCGGCATATTAAATTGTCAAGTTTTCAAATTTTTGTCAAGTGATGGAATTGGTCTGTATCAGGAACGCTGGATTTATTACCAACCCGCTCACTTTTTTTCTTATACCCACATTCTACCCAAGCGCATTATCTAAATTAAGCTTACCCGCTCGGGCATCACATCGGCATATTGAATTGTCAAACAACAAGTAAATTAAACCAGAAACATAATCAAATATCAAGAGTTTGCTGGCAGCTATTCTTCCAGTCTTATTCTTGTATCTGAATAGTATTCCTGATTTAGAGTATCAGCGTTTCGGGCTTTAGTGATTTTTTCTGAAAGCTCCGGATTAGGGCTGATTTCGCAAGCCTGCTGTAAATACTTGAGAGCAGCTTTTGTGTCACCCAGCTTTAGATAAGTGTCGCCCATTTTATATAAAGTCTCATAATGTCTTGTATAGCCTTTTCGATAAGCTATTTTATACATCTTTAGAGCCCTTTTATACATTTCGCGCCGGTAATAAAACTCTCCCAGTCTAAAAAAAGCTTCCGGTCTGCTTTTGTCAACGCCTATTGCGTCAAAAAAACAGCCCTTTGCATAACGGTCTTTGCCTATAATATCATAGAGAGTACCAAGTTTAATCTTATATTCAATGTTTGCCGGATTTTTATGCGCAAGCATGTGGTATAAATTTAATGCTGCGGTCATTTCATCATTCAAATTCCCGCTTTTTAGCGCAAGATTATAATAAAAACCGGCTTTTTCTTCCAGCTCGCTTTCGCTCAGTTTGGAATAATCTATCGGGATTTGATACTCCAAACCGCCTTTTATGGCTGAATAAGAAGGAAGTGTTATTACTATAATCAAAAATATCAAAAAAATCTTAATCAATTGGCGCATATTATTTAACTTAATATTACATAATAATATCTATTATATCAGAAAGTTTTTTAGTAGAATAATTTTAAGAGGGTTTGATTTAGTGAAAGAACTTGTTTGTTTAGCAGTATTCATAATCTTATCGACACTTTTTGCAATAGCAATGGTGGCTGCGGGGTTTATCTTTCAGTACAGAAAAAAATGTGCGGTAAAAGATTCTATCTATGAATGCGGCGTAGAACCGATGTCTGATGCCAGAATAGAGTTTGATGTTAAATATTTTAATTATGCTGTTTTATTTCTGGTGTTTGATATTGAAACAATTTTTCTTTACCCGTTTGCGGTGTTTTTAAATATTTTAGGCTGGTTTGCTGTTATAGAAGCTTTTGTATTTGTTGCTTTGCTTCTGTTCGGACTTTTGTTTGCGATTGATAAAAAAATGTTGAGGTGGCTGTAAGTGAATATAATTGTATCTTCTATAGATTATATTTTAAACTGGAGCAGGTCGAATTCACTTTGGCCACTGACATTTGCAACTTCTTGCTGCGGAATTGAGATGATGCAGACCGTAGCTTCGGATAATGATATTGCAAGGTTTGGTTCGGAAGTCTTTAGGGGCTCGCCGAGGCAGGCTGATTTGTTAATATGCGCGGGGACTATTACACACAAGATGGCTCCTGTACTGTTGAGACTTTATGAACAAATGCCGGAGCCGAAGTATGTGATTGCTATGGGGGCATGTACTTGCGGAGGCGGGATGTTTGCCGATACCTCGTATTCTGTTATAAATGGTATTGATAAAATTATACCGGTAGATATTTATCTCCCGATGTGTCCTCCGCGTCCGGAAGCTTTATTGGATGCGGTGAGGAAATTACAGAGGAAAATCAAAAATGAATCTGTATTAACCAGAAAAGAGTTTGTTAATTCGCATACTTCCAGACTCGAGGAAAAAAATAACCTGCTGGAAGTTAAAGGAGGTGCTTAGTGGATTGGACTGAATTTGAGAGAATATTTAACGACTGCGAACTTGACGGAAATAAAATTATTATAAAATCTAATCTTAGAGGGGTAATAAGTTTTGTTACTGCAAATTATACATACAATATGCTGAAAGAAATAATTGCAAATGATAAAGGACAGGGGCAGATAGAACTTATTTATCATATGTATTCTGTTGACGATGAGGAAGATTTATTTATATCGATTACAACAGGCATGGAAGCAGAAAGTATTGCTGATATTTTTGAATCTGCAAGGGCTGACGAGAATGAGATTTATGATTTGTTCGGGGTAAAATTTATTGGCAATGAAAACCTGAAAAGACTTTATATGCCTGAGGATTGGAAGGGGTTTCCTTTAAGAAAGGATTATGTTCAAGATGACACGAGGTTAGCGTGGAATGACGATAACGAAGCTTAAATTAAATCTGGGGCCGCAGCACCCCTCTACTCACGGGGTTTTGAGGCTTATATTAGAACTTGAAGGAGAAAAAATTCTATCCTGTGAACCTGATATAGGTTATCTTCACCGCGGTATGGAAAAAATGGCAGAGAAGATGAGCTATATTCAGTATCTTCCGACAGTGGACAGAATCGATTATCTTGCAGGGTGTTTTTATTCCGAGCTTCTTTGCAGAATTGTTGAGCAGGCCTTGGAAGTTGAGCTATCGGATAAAGTGAGGGCAATAAGGGTTATGCTTCTTGAGCTTAACAGGATTGCATCGCACCTTTTGTGGGTCGGGGCATTTTTGATGGATTTGGGCGCCGTTTCACCGTTTTTCTATGCGTTTAGAGAACGCGAGATGATTTTGAGATATTTTGAAAAGCTTACCGGACAGAGAATGATGTATAATTATTTTGTATTCGGCGGAGTTAGAAAAGATATTGAGTATCTTGAAGATGTAGAGGAGATTATTTCTGTTCTTCCTCAAAAAATTGATGATTATGAAAAAATTATTACGGAAAATCCGATTTTTTTAAGACGCACTTCGGGTAAGGGAGTTTTAGCACCTGAAATGGCTATAAACCATGCAATTACAGGTGTTAACCTGCGCGCAAGCGGTGTGGATTTTGATTACAGAAACAAAGATTATTTATACAAAGGGTTTGATTTTAGAACTATAGTGCTTGAAGATAAAGATTCCTGGGCAAGATATAAGGCGAGAATTATGGAGATGAGAGAGAGTATTAATATTGTTCATCAGGCTCTTGAGTATTTAAAAAAAGCGCCTGTTTTGGAGCAAAGGTTGATTAACCCTCTAAATCTCAAGCTTCCGGAGGGGGATTATTATGCTGAAATTGAAGCTCCGAGGGGACTTGCCTGCTGTTTTGTACGCTCGGACTGTGGGGAAAAACCGTATAGGCTCAAGTGGAGAACGGGCTCGTATTATTCGGTTAACCTTTTGAGAAAACTGCTTGTAGGCGAATATCTTAATGATGCTATTGCAATTGCAGGGTCTTTGGATATTATTCTTCCGGAGGTGGACAAGTAGTGAATTATCTTTATTTCTTGTATATTGAATTTCTTTCAAGACATAATATTCCGAAACTTTTCGGGGATATTACATTTTATTTTATACCGTTTTGTATAATAGCAGCAGCGCTTCTGCTTGTTGTGCTTGTACTTGTGCTTGCGGAGAGAAAACTTTTGGGATTCTTTACCCAGAGAAAAGGCCCTAACAGAGTCGGGTTTTGGGGTGTTTTGCAGACTGTAGCCGACGCATTTAAGCTTTTGTGTAAAGAAAATATTACGCCAAAAGGGGTAGACAGATTTTTATTTAACCTTGCGCCGATTATAATTTTTATCCCTGTTATGACGGCTCTTGGAATAATTCCTTATAGCGCGGAGTTTACTTTCGTTAATACGCAGACTAATTTGATTTTATATTTAATCCTTGCGGCTTTTCCTGTATTAAGTATATTTTTGGCAGGGTGGGCAAGTAATAATAAATATTCTTTGATGGGAGCGATGAGGTGTATTTCGCAGGTTTTGAGCTACGAGCTTCCTATCACGTTTACTGTATTATCTGTTGCAGTTCTGGCTTCTTCAATGAATCTTACAGGGATTATATACGCACAGTTTTCAAGGCTGGGGGCTTTAGGGTGGTTTGTTTTCCCTTGTATTTTGGGATTTATTATTATGTTTATAAGTATTTTGGCTGAACTTAACAGATGTCCGTTTGATTTGCCGGAAGCTGAAAGCGAGCTTGTGTGCGGGTATAATACGGAATATTCAGGCATGAGATTTGCGCTTTTTTATCTTGGAGAATATTCTATGATGTTTGCAAATGCCATGTTTATTGCGGTTCTGTTCTTTGGGGGGTATCTTTCCCCGTTTGGAAAATATTTGTTTAATTCTTCATTCTTGATTTATTTTGAGCAGGCTTTCTGGCTTTTTCTTAAGGCAGGAATTATAATCTTTGTTATGATTTGGATAAGAGCAACGCTTCCAAGGCTTGCGGCGTTTGATTTATTGAAGTTTTCATGGGTAGTTTTGCTTCCGCTTTCAATCATTAATCTTTTTATTGCGGTTATGATTAAGATGGGAGGGATTGCATGATTTCTGAAATCAAAGCTTTGTGGGAAGGGTTGTGGACGGTTTTTAAACATTTGTTTAAAAAGCCCGTAACTTTAGAGTATCCGGAAAAAAACAGAGAGCTTAATGATGCGTTTAGGGGAAAACCTTCTGTCAACGGCTGTATCGGCTGCGGGGTTTGTAAGAGGGTGTGCCCTTCGGGAGCTATTGAATACAAAAAAGATGATGAGGGAAAAGTTTATTTTTATAAATATGATTTAAAAAAATGTATCTTCTGCGGTAATTGTGCGTATTACTGCCCTAAGGGAGCTATTAAGCTGACAAAAGAATTCGAGCTTGCAAGTCGGGACAAGTCTGATTTAAGTTTAATTTACAAAGGAGGGGCCGATGATTGATAATCCTGTTATATTCTATTCTGCCTCGTTTATGATTATCGGATTTGCACTTGCATCGCTTATGGCAAGAAATGTTATCTATTCTCTGCTTGCTTCTGTTTGTGTATTCTTTTTAGGCGCATTGTTCTTTTATGTATTAGGTTCCGAATACAATGCAATAATTCAGGCTGCTATATACGGGCTTGCAGTTCCGGTAATTCTCGGGATTTCGATTATGTTTCGGGGAAGGTTTGGAAAATCTTTAAACAGCAAACCGGAAAAATACAGAAAATATGCTGTTCCTTATATCCTTTTAATGTGTATGGGAATTTTTGTTCTTGCATTTATATATCTTGTAATGATTTCTCTTGTAATGATGCCTGATACTTTCAATTTTACGGGTGTACCGAATATCAGTGCATATGATAATATACTTGCTTTTGCAAAGGGAATTTTTGTTAATTATGTATGGGCATTTGAACTTGTTTCGCTTTTGTTGACTATTGTAATTGCAGGGCTTTCTATGTTCAGAAGGAGAGGGGGGTAGAGGGAAAAATGCAGGTTAGTGTTTACAGTTATTTATTCATAGGTTTGGCTCTGTTTCTCATCGGGCTTGCGGGGTCGGTTTTGGTCAAAAATGTTATCAAGGTCTTGATTGCAATCGAATTTATGCTTTTGGGCGTTAATATAAATTTTGTTACGTTTGCTGTCTTTTGCGACAGCGTTAATCTGGACGGCTGTGTTCTTGCGCTTTTCTATACGGGATTAGGAGCGGTTGAGCTTGCTGTTGCTTTATATATTTTCTATCTTATGTTTAAGAAAAAGGAGAGCGATGATATTGAGAGATATACGGAGTTGTGATGATTCACGAGTCACAAAAAAGGAAACAAAATGACAAACTTAATACTAGACAACATATATTTAATACTTCTTTTACCGCTTTGGATATTTTTGATAATTATGGGCGGAAGGTTTTTTTCCGTGTATGTAAATAAAAAAATTATTTACACACTGACTCTTTTATCTTCGTTTTTGGGAATGCTGCTTTGTTCGGTTAGTATTCTCAAAATGGATAGTCCTGTTGTGCAAAACTTTTCTTTTATTAAGATTAATAATTTTGCAATAACTGCCGGATTGCATATTGATAAGCTTTCACTCATAATGGCTTTTGTTTTATTTCTGGTAAGCTTTTTGGTACAGATTTTTTCTGTAAAGTATATGAAAGACGAGCCCAAGAATTACCGGTTCTATGCGTATTTGAATATGTTTAATTTTTCCATGGCAGGCCTCCTATTCAGCCCGAATATGTTTCAGATGTATATTTTCTGGGAGCTTGTAGGCGTTATATCTTACCTGCTTATTGGTTTTGAATACAAAAATAAAGAAAAATCAGAAGCTTCAAGACGGGTTTTTCTCATGAACAGGGTTGGAGACACTGCACTTATTGCAGGAATTATTATTGTTTCGTATTTTATGTATAATTATGCCGGCAATCTTTCGTTTGCAGAATTGGCGTTTGAGGATATGAATGTTATCTCAACTCTTTTTTATGCATATACTTCCACTCCATATTTTTGGATAGTTTGTGTTCTGTTTATTATTGCAGCAGCAGTAAAATCAGCGCAATTTCCTTTTTATACCTGGCTTCAGGACGCAATGGAGGCAAAGCTTCCTGTAAGCGCACTTTTGCACTCGGCTACTATGGTGGCTCTCGGGGTGTATTTGATTATAAGATTGGTTCCGTTTTTTGTGATGGAAAAATATATTCTGACTCTGATTATGATAATTGGAATAATTACGGCTCTTTTGTGCTCAATACTTGCTTCAATAGAAACTCACCCTAAAAAAGTGCTTGCTTATTCAACCTCTGCTAATTTAGGCTTGATGTTCTGGGCTGCGGGTATGGGAAATATTAAGGCGTGTATTATTCTTTTTATTGCACATGCTCTGATTAAATCAATGTTATTTTTATGCCTTGCAATTAAGGATTCTTTTGCAGGCTATATTACATTCCTGCTTGGAGGTTTAAGCCTTGCGGGGCTGATTTTCTCCGGCATGGTGGCAAAAGAAATTATGTTTGCAAAAATGGCCGGCGCACTTGAGATAATATTCTGCATAACGGCCCTGTTAACTGCATTTTATATAATAAGAATTTCTCTTGTT
The DNA here is from genome assembly GCA_944323495.1 of Candidatus Gastranaerophilales bacterium. Next base: position 11,673 of record CALUSZ010000012.1, on the reverse strand, counting down.
ATGCTAAAAGATGAAAAACTTAAAAACAAAATCGATTTTGCGGAATTTATCCCTATCGCATTTTTGTTCCTTGCTAATATAATATTTTATTTTGTAATAAGAAAACATGCCGAATACAAAATCGCAGAACCATTCTGGTGTGCGCTTGTCGGGTGGGCTGTTGTGTATTTTCTATATACTAAAAACCTGCTTACAAAATTTAATAAAACGCCTTGCCTCTTAGAGAAATTTTATAATAATACTCTTGTATGGATATATGATTTTATCTCTAAAATATCGGATTTTATTGATGTTAAAATTTTGTCTAATTATAAACCCGTAAAATGGATTTGCAGAGCATTTGTTAAAACAGCGGGATTTGTTGAAGATAAAATTATGAATGGAGCTGTAAGGCTTACTGTATCTGCATTAAAAGGTATCTCCAGATGGGATTCCTGCATGCAGAGCGGAAATGTACAGACATATAATGCTTATGCGTTTATTGTTGTTACAATAGTGATAAGCTCGGTAATTGTTATTTATACTTTAGTTATGAGTCAATTCAGTTAAAGGAGAGATATGGAAATATTGTTATCAATACCGTTTTTAATATTTATGCCGCTTGCGGTTTCTCTATTATTAATATCTCCGCTCTTTACGCGGAATGAAATTGTAGTAAGACGTTTCTCTAAAGGCGTATTTACGTTTCATTTTTTGTATTCAATCCTTATGCTAGCCTGTTTTGATGCGGCAAATCCTTATGTGAGCGAGATACATTTTTTCGGGCTTGACTGGGTTCAGACTCTGGGGATAAAATTCATTTTCAAAATCGATTCTGTCTCCATGATTTTAACGGTACTTACTTCTTTTGTGTTTCTTCTTGCTTCAATTGCCAGCAAGTTTAATATAAGAGAGAGTCAAAAATTTTATTATTCCATGTTATTCCTTCTTATGTCTGCAATTTTAGGAATATTTACTTCAGGCGACATGTTCGTATTCTTCCTGTTCTGGGAGCTGGAACTCATTCCGGCATACTTCCTTATCGGGGGTAAATGGGACGGGGGTAAATATCTTGGTGAAGATGCCGACTGTGGTGATAAAGCGAAAAATTCTGCTGTAAAGTTTGTATTGTTTACTTTTTTAGGAAGTATGGTTATGCTTTTGGGGATTCTTTTGCTTCATTATTATAACTACGTATCAAATGGAATCTTGTCAGCTAGTTTTTCGGACATAATAGATTCTCCGATTCCTGTACCTATCCAGATTTTAATAGCTGTTTGTCTTTTAATCGGGTTTGGGGTTAAGCTTCCGATTATTCCTTTACACAGCTGGCTTCCGGACGCACATACAAATGCGCCGACTCCTGTGAGTATGATTTTGGCGGGTATTTTGCTTAAGACCGGTGCATACGGAATTTATAGATTTAACTATCAAACAATGCCCGAATCGTTTCAGACTATTGCTCCGATTTTGGCGGTCTTTGCGCTTGTTAATATAATCTTTACTGCCTTTGTTGCATACGCGCAAACTGATATAAAGAGAATTGTCGCTTATTCAAGTATTTCAAATATGGGGCTGATTCTTCTTGGTTTGTGTGCTTATAACCAAATAGGGCTTTCTGCCTCTGTATTCCACATGGTTGCACACGGACTCGTTACCTGCGGATTGTTTATGATTGCGGGAATTGTATATTTAAGATGCAAAAATCGTGATATAAATACACTATCAGGAATTGCGGTTTATATGCCGAGATTGTTTGGCTTTGCTGTATTAATTATTCTGGCCTCAATCGGGGTACCGCTTTTTGCACCGTTTATAAGCGAAATTTTAACAATAATCGGAGCTTTGAATTCTGATTTGTCAGAGGTGCTGAAATTTACTGCAATATTCTCGCTTCCGCTTTTAATCTTAAGTTCATGTTATATGCTCAAATTTCTGCATAAAAGTTTCTTTGGTGAGGCGCAGGAAGCATATAATAAGATTAATGATATTACAGTGCATGAATTTGTTGTTTTAGGTGCAATTCTTGCAGGACTTATAATATTTGGGCTGTATCCAAATGCGATATTGGGAATGATTTAGAGCATGAAGAGTAAAGGGAAAATGAATAAGTAGAGGATAAAGATGCTAAAAGATATATTTAATATTTTATTGCCGCATATGTGTCTTGGAGGGTTTATAATTCTCCAGCTTATACTTTCTGTTGTGGTTAGTCCCAGATTTTATAAGTATGCACGACTTGTTTCTGTTTTGGGGATTGTATCTTCAATTGTACTCTTATCAACTGTACAGACAGAGCCGCAGTATTTCGCATTCAAAAACTCTTTGATGTCTGATAGCTATACATTATTATTTGATTTTATGATATTGCTCTGCGGATTTTTTGCGGCACTTCTTACAAGAAGCCTTGTTAAAACAATAAAAGGTAATGCGTATACATTCCATGCAATATTCTTAACAGCGCTTTTTGCAGGAATGAATATTGTATCGGCTAATGATTTTTTGACTCTGTTTGTTTCGGCTGAGCTCCTGAGCTTTTCTACATATTTTCTTATAGCCTCTAAAAAAGGCTACTACTCTAAAGAAGCAAGCTTTAAATATCTTCTGACATCTGCAGTATCTACAGGCGTATTTTTGTTTGGTGTTTCATATCTATACGGAATAACAGGCTCTATAAATCTTTCCGATATTTATGAAATTATTACAAATCAGGAAACATCTGTAATGTATTCGATTTCTGCTATTATGATAGTTTTGGGCTTAATTTCTAAACTTGCGGTATTTCCGTTTGCCAATTGGATAATTGATGTTTATAAAGGTACAGAGACCTCTATTTTAGCCTTCCTCTCAACTGTTCCTAAGCTGGCATTGTTCGGAATTGTATGCAGACTGCTTGTATTTCCGCTCAATAACAGTTTTGAGCTTACTTTTGCTCTTGCAATTATCTCTCTTTTGACGGCTTTTTGGGCAAACAGCTATGCTATAAGAGAGAATAATGTAAAAGTTATATTTGCCTGCTCTGCCTCTGCTAACGCATCTTATGCTCTTTTGACTGCGAGCTTAGTTTCTGTTTATAACCTTTCTACGGTAATATTCTATCTGATATGCTACGTATTTATGAATATTTCGGTATTTGCATTTTTAAATATATACGGCGAGAAAAAATCTGTAAATGTTGAAGATTTTAAGGGGATATTCTATGAAAATCCGGGGTTAACACTCTGTTATGCAATTTCAATAATAGGACTTGCCGGAATTCCGGTAACATCAGGATTTATTGCAAAGATTTATCTTTTTAGCGCGATTGCAAGCTCCGGCTTATTCTTTGTTCCGTTTTTGCTTGCGCTTTTATTATTAACAGTTGTTGCTCTTTATTATTATCTAAAAATACTTTTACCATTGTTTGTAAAGTGTGATAAAAATGAGAATATCATAAAATTAAATCCTGTATTTTCACAGAAATTTGTACTTGTCTTTATGGCGCTCGTTACTGTTATTATTGGGATATATCCTGAAATATTAATCGAGCTCTGCAGGTTTATTGCATATAATATTTAGGTAGCAAAAAATTTTTTTATGGGGTTTTGTCTATTCAAAAGGAGAATAGAAATGAATAAAATTTCCAATGTTAATAATGTACAGTTTAATGGTATAAATCTTAGAAAAATAAGCCAGAAGAGAAGACTATGTCAGGAAGATACTGCGGGTATGTTGTCACAAAGTATAAGTGATGTTGTAAAATTAACTAGAAATGTTTCCCGTAAAAGAATGGCCTTTTGGGAATCTTTAGCTGTAAATTATAACAGGTATAATTATTATAGAAAGCCTGCAGAGAAAGAAGATTCAAAACTGGTAAATGAGGTTTTTGGTTTAATAAAGAGGCCTCAAGATATTCATAGATATATAGTTCATAATTTTGCAGATTCGTTTCAAAATATTGAGAGAATATTTAAAGGTGCTAATAATAAGAAAGAACGCCTTGAATTTGTGAAACGCGTTAATAAAGATGTATTTGCAGAAGAAAAATCTACTGGTCGAGATTTAATTCCTGAACTTTTAGAATCTCCATATAGTAAGGAGTATATAAAACATTATGATGATATAAAATCCTATTTGATATTGCATAAAAAAGACCCTGATGCAGTAAGGAATCTTGATTCAATGTATGAAAGGGGACTTGACGGTAAGATATATGATAACAGGCTTAAGGAAGAAGAAATAAAAAAATCCTGGAATTTTGCAAATACTGATATATTAAATGCTGATAAGTATTTTGAGAATTATTCAGAATCCGTTGAAAAGATTGTATCAGAGATGAGTTCTTATCTTTTATTGACAAATGATGTTTTAAAATCGGGCGGAGATAAGTATGTTTTAGATATTATGAAATCTACAACGAATAAAAATTTGGCATTAAGACTACAACTCCTTAAAGCTTTTTGCAATAAAACTTTTTTATGGCAAGGGGCGCAAGATAGGATAGATAGTCTTAGAGACATAGTTCGTTTATTTGATGTTGTCGAAAACAATAAGCATGCAAAAAATTTCGTTAGTTCTTTTAATGAAAGTAATACATCAGGTTTAACACTTACAGAACTTAATAAAATTTTAGAAAATATACCGGCTTCCAGACTTAACATATTCAAAGATAATGCTAAGCGTATTATTTCACTTACAAAAGATGAGGCTAGGATTGATGCATTAAAAAATGAAATTACTAATCCATTTTTTGAAACAGAACAATCCCTTAATTATAAAAAGCATGCTATTAAGTATGGCTATATTACAAAAAAGTCATTTTTAAAAGGTTTGATGATAAGAACTAAAAATTATTACAATATTTTTAGAGCGTCTTTATATCCTGAAACAAAGCCGGTATTAGAGAAGGTAGAACAAACAAAATCTGCAGAACCTTTAGTTATTGTAAAAGTTTCGTCACCGGAAGTTAAGAATATTGATAAAAAAGCTGAAGTAAAAGATAATGTTTTATCTTTTGTTACTAAAAAGCTTGGAGCAAAAACTTTTGACAGGCAAAAAGACGCATTTGGCGCCGGTGCGACTAAGATGAGGCTTAGTATGCTTCCTGAAATTTTTGCATCAGTTGCCGATACAAGAAAAGCTGATAGGGCTATTGGCAAACAAAAAATAAATTCTTCTAACAAGGACGTACTTGATTTGTATTTAAGAATAAACGGTAATAATAAAAAGTTTGTAAATTATCTTCTCAAGAAACGTAATGTTGATAATACACGTATGTTTGAGGTCAAAGAAATTATAAAAATGTTAGATAAAGCAGAAGCAAAAATAAAAGCTAATAAGGCTTCAAATCCGGAATACAGGGCTCGCGATGCAAGAAGGTATTACAACCATCTTTATGAAGCCAAAATTCAGCAATACGGGAAGTTATCAAGAACACGTAATAAATAATCGTCTGTATTGTTCAGTATATTTTATCCCTCTGGTTAAAAATCTGATTTGATGGTAATATAGTAGTAATTCAAAGAGGGTTTGAAACAATGAAAGCTGCTGAATATTTTAATACCGGTTATACTTGTGCCGAGAGCATACTTATGGAAGCTATTGAGAAAGGTCTTGTTCCGGAAGGTTTGCTTCCTGTTGCAACAGCGTTTTCGGGCGGTATGGGCTCCGGTTGTTTGTGCGGTGCTGTTGCGGCTTCTCAGATAGTTATCGGATATCTTTTCGGCAGAGAAAATAAATCAGGAAATGAAGTTCTTGCAAGAGTGAAGGCTAAGGAGTTTGTTCAGGAATTTAAAAAGAACCATAAGGCAACTTGCTGCAGGGTTTTAACTGCCGGCATGGATATGGCATCTCCTGAGAGAAAAGCTCATTGTACTAATATGGTGAATGACTGTTCAAGAATTTTGGAAGAAATTATAAAGGTTAAGGTTTAATGTTTAATAGAGTCCTGTTCAAAAAAAGAATACTGTTTGTCGGGATACCTGATATGGCTTATATCGGGCTTGACGGCCTTTTGATGGCAGGGGTGAATATTGTAGGTGTAATGGGCCCTAAGAAAGATCATAATATGTATTATGATTTTAAGAGTTTTGTTTATTCCAGAAGGCTTAATTATATTGATTATGATGAATTGGATGAACCGGAACTTATCGAGACAATCAGGTCTTTGGAGATTGATGCAGCGGTGGTGTGTTCATTTAATTATAAAATACCCAAAATACTTTTGGAGGCAGTAAAGGATGGATTTATTAATGTTCACCCGTCGATGCTTCCTAAATACAGGGGCGGAAATCCATATTCAAGAGTGCTTATGAATGGCGAAACAGAAACCGGAGTAACTATTCATTTTATGGACGAGAGTTTTGATACGGGTGATATAATAGCTCAAAAACCATATCATATTCATTCTAAAGCTACAATGGGAACAATTTTTAACGAATTAAATGTTCTGGGAATAGAGCTCTTGCTTCAGGTATTACAGGCTTATGAAACTCAGCCTCTTCCAAGGATAAAGCAGCCCGCGGGTGAGTTTGTATCCGGAAAAGGGCTTAGTGAAAAAGAGCTTTTTATAAATTATAACAAGTCTGCAGAAGAGATAGAACGTTTTGTTCGGGCATTGAATCCTTTTATTCTTGCAAGCACAACATTTCGAGGCAATATGATGAAGATTATGAAAGTAGAAGTTGCATCGGACGCTTTTTGTGTGCCTCACCCTGCAGGAACAGTTGCAAAGATTGAGGACGATAAGTTCTTTATTGCAACTTCCAAGGGGCTTGTTGTTCCTACGGTAATGCAGTTCGGAAGCTTTTTTATGGGTGATAGCAAAGACTTTTTGAGAATTGTCAATCCTAAAATTGGCGAAGAATTCAAATAGGGGTGAGTACAATGGATAAGTTGAATTTTTTAACAGCGGGGATACCTTTAAGGGCAGGAAATTATGCCGATGGGTTTGCGGTACTTGATGAGATGGGTTTGGACGGACTTGAGCTGGAATTTGTACGCGGAGTCCGGATAAGCGACAAGAGCCGCGAGGCTGTTAGTAGTTCAGGAAAAGTTATTACTGCGCATGCGCCTTTTTATGTAAATCTTAATGCAAGGGAAGAGGAGAAGGTGGAGGCGAGTGTACAGAGGATTATAGAGACAGCTGAGACTGCTAATGAACTTGGCGGATACAGTATAACCTTTCATGCTGCTTATTATCTTGATATGGACAAAGAGCTTGTGTTTAAGCAGGTAGAGGCGCAGACAAGAATAATAACGGAAGCTCTAAAGAAATCAGATAATAAGATTTGGATACGGCCGGAGACAACGGGGAAAGGTACGCAGTGGGGAGATTTAGACGAGATTGTAAGGCTTTCTAAAGAATTTGAGACAGTGCTTCCATGTGTAGATTTTTCTCATCTTCACGCAAGGTATAATGGTATTTCTAATACATATAAAGAGTTTAGTGAAATTTTTGAAAAAATCGGAAATGAGCTTGGCCAGATTGCCTTAGATAACTTTCATGCGCATATTGCTGGTATAGAATACGGTCCTAAGGGCGAGAAAAAGCATTTGAACCTTGAGGAGTCGGATTTTAATTATAAAGATTTATTGAAAGCATTTAAGGCGTTTAATATAAAAGGGGCTGTAGTTTGCGAGAGTCCGAATATAGAAGATGATGCTAAACTTCTAAAGGATTATTATTTGAGTTTATAAATAGTTTGTAATAAAAAGTCATGATTTAAGTTTACCGTTCTTTGCGTTATACTTGGCTTATGAATCTTGATGAAAAATACATGCGTATGTGCTTTGCGCTTGCAAAACGGGGAAAAGGCTGTGTAGAGCCGAATCCGCTGGTCGGGTGTGTTGTTTTGGATCGGTTGGGAAAGCTGGTTTCTAAAGGATACCATAAAAAATATGGTAAAAACCACGCAGAACGTGATGCTTTGTTGAAATTAAAAAATAACGAAGCTGAGGGCGGAACACTGTATGTAAATTTGGAACCATGCTCCCATTTTGGCAAAACTCCGCCTTGTGTTGATCTAATAATAGAGCGGAAATTGGCCAGAGTGGTTATTGGAATGAAAGATGTTAATCCCCTTGTTGATGGTATTTCAAAGCTAAAATCAGCCGGGATAGAAGTTGATTTTGTATTAAAATCGGAGGCCGAATATTTAAACAGAGTTTTTATAAAGAATATGAGTCAAAAACTTCCTTATGTTGTTTTAAAGACGGCTTCGACTATGGACGGAAAAATTGCTTCACGCACAGGTGATTCTAAATGGATAACTTCTCCTGAGGCAAGAGAAGAGGTGTATAGAATGAGGAGGGAATTTGACTGTATTATGACTTCTTCTAATACCGTTATTGCAGATAATCCGACTATGGAGCATAGGTTCAAATGTATTTTGGATAAGGATTTGAAAACAGATAAAAATGCAAAAATATATAAGCAGGGCGAAATCTATATTGCATCAAAAGAAAATACGCCTTTAAAAGACGGCAGGCTTGATTTGAAAGCTGTTTTGTCCGAATTGTACAAAAAAGGTATTTATTCAGTTTTTGTTGAGTGCGGAGGAACGTTAGCGGGCGCATTGATTAAAGAAGGGTTAACAGATGAAATCTATCAGTTTATTGCGCCTAAAATCCTTAATGATAACAGCGGTTTAAGTTGTTTTAACGGAGACAATGTCTCTAAGATTGCTGATTGTAAACGATTTGAGATACAGGAGTTTAAAAAAATCGGCACTGATATGCTTATAGTTTATCGTACTCACGTTTAATTTCCTGAATATCCTGCCACATTAACCATTTAGGTCCGCCTTTTTCACGGGTATCGTTCCTTAAGAGGTATGAAGGGTGGAATATAGGCATTAGCTTTGCCTTGTGTACAATATCGTCTCCATCAAACCATCTGCCCCTGATTTTTGTAATCCCGCCAACATTACCTAAAATTGACTGTACTGCTACATTGCCGCAAAGAAGTATTATTTTGGGCTGAATTATATCAATCTGCGCCTGCAAATATTCCCAGCATGCTTCTTTTTCATCAGGAAGCGGATTTCTGTTTTCCGGCGGTCTGCATTTAACCGTATTGCAGATATAAACATCTTTTTCGCGGCTCAGACCTACTGATGCAAAAATCTTATCCAAAAGCTGGCCGGCTTTGCCGACAAATGGTTTCCCCTGCATATCTTCATAATATCCGGGGGCTTCTCCTATGAGCATTAATTTCGGGTTTGGTGCTCCGTCATCAAATACGATATTGTGTCTGCTGTCGCCCAATCTGCATTTATGACAGTTCAGGCATCTGTTGCGAATTTCATCTAAACTTGTTTTAATGGTTTTTGTCATGCTTATGCTTTTATCAGTTCTTTAATCTTATTTCTTTGAACAGTTGCTTTTTTTGTTCTTGGAAGCGGGCCGTTGACTACAGAAATATTTATCGGGCGTTTATATGGCGTAAGTCTTTGCGAAAGGCGTTTAACCTCGTCTTTCATCAGCTTATCCAAAGTCTTATCGTCGTATTTTGATTTTAATTCTTCCGTTGGAACAACAACTGCTGCTATATCTTCTGTTCCGTCTTTTGCTCCGCCTTCTCTGGAGACGCCAAATACGCAGACTTCTGCAAACATATCACTTTTTTCTAATACAGATTCGACCTCTTCAGGAAAAACTTTTTTCCCGCCGGAGAGTACAATCATATTCTTGATTCTTCCTGTGATATAAACTCTTCCCTTATCGTCAATTCTTGCGATATCACCGGTATGGAACCAGCCTTCCTTATCAATAGCTTGAGCTGTAAGTTCAGGCTGATTATGGTATCCTTTCATAACCGAAGGTCCCTTTAATAATAGCTCGCCTGTTACAGAATCTGTTTTAGCTTCATAACTCGGAAGAGGTTTTCCTACAGAGCGCAAATCTCTGTGTCGTTCGACATTTACTGTAGCAATCGGGCTTGTTTCTGTGAGCCCGTAAACCTCGTAAACCTGAATGCCTACTCTCTGGAAAAATTTTGCTACGTTTAAATCCAGAGGCGCACCTCCTGACATGCACCCCTTGAAAGCGCCGCCAAAACAGTTATGTATTTTTTTGAACATAAGCTTCTTAGCCCAGATAAATGGAACAAATTTAGCAAAGTGATATAATATTGGAAACATTTTTTGTGAAAATTCCGAAGTATTTTTCATCTCGGCTTCCAGTCCGGTTTTTAAAAGCTTTAAAAATGCAGGTACTACTATCATAAAATTGATTTTCTGATCCCTCATTACGTTCAAAATATCTTTAGGTTTTAAATTATGTGTGTAATAAACAGAAAAACCTAAATTCAAAAACGTAGAAAAGCCTACTGTCATTTCAAATAAATGGTTCATCGGTAAGATTGATAAAATTCTCACATCGCCGTATGGTAAAACCTTATTAAATACTTTTTTTAATCCGTCAAGCTGTGCAAGCATGTTCTCAAAAGTTGTTTCAACTCCCTTAGGAGAGCCGGTTGTTCCTGATGTATAAATTATAAACACCGTAGATTTTCTTGCGCGGTGCCGCCACTTGCAGGAATAGTTATTAGGAATGGTATATATGCTCTGCAGGTTTTCATACACCGGATGTTCGTCCATGACTATTATATGCTTGAGAGACGGTATAACCTTTTGAAGCTCCAGTGCTTTATCTATATAAGTCTGTGATACAAGCATTACAGACGGCAGGCAATCTGAAAGAATAGATTGCAATTCATATTTGGTAAGTTTAATATCCAAAGGTACTGTAATTAATCCGGAGATAACTGAAGCAAAAACGCAGGCGCCGTATTCCGGTTTTGATTCAGATAAGATTGCTAACTTTTCTCCTCTTTTTAAGCCCAAATCATTCATCAGATACGCTGCCAGTCTCCGTGACATAAGCCCTAAGCCGTCATATGTAAGTTCTTTCCAGCCAAACGGAGTTTTCATGCCTAATGCTATTTTTCTGGCATAACTGTTAGTCTTATCCTCCAATAATGATAACACATTACTTTCGCGTTCTTTCATACTTCCTCCAAGATAACATTGCCTTATATCAAGTATTATACCAAATCTTTTTATTTTGATACACAATTCTTAATAATTCGTGACAATTCGAAATAATTTTGATATAAAAGTTACAACAGCTTTTACAATAACTGCAAGGCAATTGACGGAGTTTGATTTGCAGTTGCTATAAGTGTTGCAGAAGCCTGCTGAAGTATCTGCATTTTTATGTACTCTGAACTCTCCTCCGCTATATCTGCATCACGTATCGTCGATTGAGATGATGTTAAATTTTCGATATTTATACCCAGAGACTCTATTGCTGATTCCAAACGGTTCTGAACAGATCCGAGATCTGTTTGTAGTTCACTAATCTGTTCTAAATAATTATCTAAACTCACAAGTGCTCTCTTTGCACTCGTACCTGTTAAAACATTTATATCTATTCTACCAATAGTATAATCTATATTGAAAGATATTTTTGAATCTTCTCCCGAATCTATACCAATTTGCAGTGCAATTTCAAGCCCTGTTCCGGTATTTTGGGCGGCAGAAAAAGAAGGCAATATACCATCGGTAATTAAGTTATTGATTTCAGTCATTGTAACACCTTTAGGTTCTCCGTCATATGAACCTCTGCCAATACCAGAAATAGATCCTGTAGTTTCTGTATTAAAATAGCTATCAGCAAAGCTAATTTTATAATAAGTTTCTCCCACTAAAC
>CALUSZ010000011.1 GCA_944323495.1 Candidatus Gastranaerophilales bacterium | reverse complement strand
AAACCTTTAGTATTTATGCTACATTACAGTATATGTATAACCTTAATGGAGCAGTAGGCGGCCGTGCGGGTAATGTAGGTTTGCCTCACTTATATATGGATAGAGGTTATATTCAGTACGGTATCGGGTTTACAAAACGATTCACTGATAGATTCTCAGGCTACTTCCAGACAGTATTCAGAAACGTAGGCAGAACCGGTGTCGGATTCCAGCTCGGATTTAATTGGATGTTAGGAAAATAATTAAGGCTTTATAAGAAATAAAACTGTTAAAGCACAAAACTTCTTAAGTGTATAAAAACATCTTGTATTGCGAAAACTGTGTTTTTAAGCTACAATTAAAGAAGAAGAGAGTTTGAGGTTTTATATGAATAAAATTCAGATAAAGGCAGAGGTCTTGGCTACACTCACTGCACTTGCAACTTCTGCGCAGCCTAATTCGGCGCTGCTTACGGAATTAAAGCTGATTGATGATAAAAAAACTGTTCTTGAGGTATTGATTAAGGAATTGATTAATGCTCCTGAACAAAAGGCGCTTTTAATTTGTTGGTTATTGACTGAATTGATTGATAAAGAAACTCTTAATAATGAGCTTTGGGATGTTATTAAGTCACCTGAGTACAATGATCATGTAAAAATGATAGCTTTTAATATGCTTAAGGATTTAGGTAACAAAATTGACTATGATGTTATCAGCGGGTATTTTGAACAGTTTAATGAGCTTATTAATAAAGAAACTAAACAGCTTCTTGAAACTGCTATAATGAATCCGGAAGCACAGATTGATTTTATGGATTTTTTAAATGCCATAAATGACAGTGATAAGATTATATTAATTAAGTCTTTAGAAGAGGATTATTCTCATGATGCTTTAGCAAATATTGTGATACCGGTATTTCTTTATTATATGGATACAGAAGTCGGTAATAATGCTTTAGAGATATTAGGCCGTTCAAAATCACAACTTGCATATCATGCTCTTGAGAATGCTAAAGATTGTGCTCCGGAGAATTTGCTGCCTAAAATAAACAAGGCTTTGTCAGAGCTCAAGATGGCAGGTATTAGAGTTGATAGGACGGAGGATTTCTATAAAAATATTTTAAAAGAGTCTAAGCCTTATAAAACTTATGTTTCTTTCCCTGACGGACATGGAAATATGGCAATAATTTTTTCACGTATTAGAGAAAATAAATCTCTGCAGTTTTTGGCCATTGTTATTAATCCAAGGTATGGCGTTCTAGACTCATTTGGCTTCAATTCTATGACAGAGAGGGATTTTTACAAAATTGTTGATAAGTTCTATAACTATCAGGAAAGATATGAAATTAAGCCTGGTATTGCAAAGTATTTGCTTAAGCAGGCTGAAGAAAATTCTCATATTAATAATGAGCCTATCCCGTATGAGTATATCTGCTGGCAGAGTATTCTGTTGGATGTAGAATCTGAAAAACCGGAAATAAATCTTGAAAAAAAGGAATTAAACCAAAAAGACATCGATAAACTCTGCTTGAACGAGTATGTCCAGAACTGGTTTTTTGATGAAATTACCTCTGAAAAATTTAAGACATTTATAGATAAATTGTCAGCTGAGTTTAAGTCAAACAATTTTAGTGTTGATTTAGATAAATTCATTGCAGATAATTTTGACAGCATATATACAGCAAAAGAGCTTGCGTATAAATTGATTACTTTTAATATATCAGCTTATCTAAGACTTTTAAAAGGCGATAAAGAGCTTGCACAGGTATTGTTTTCGCTGGGTTCAAATTATGCATTTCTTACAAATATTATCAGGAAAAGTATTTATGAATATTATGTAGGAAAACGATATATTTTAAAGAATCAGAGAAAAGCCGCTAATATTTTTGAAAAACGATTACAGCCTAAAGTAGATGATTTTCAGCTGTTGCAGCTTGATATGATAATTTCAAGTATTGAGGCAAGGTGGGTCGATAATGCATAAGGTAATGGCCCTGGATGTAGGCACTAAAAGAATAGGTATTGCACTAAGCGACTATTTGCAAGTAATAGCGTCTCCTCATTCCTTTATACAAAGAATTCCGGAAGATAAAGCCGTTGAAGAGATTATAAAAATTGCAAAAGAAAACCGGGTTGAGAAAATTGTTATTGGTGTACCATATAACATGGATGGCTCGAAAGGTGCTCAAGCGGAAGATTGTATAAAATTTTCACAAAAAATTACTGGTTTTGATATAATATTAGAAGATGAAAGACTGACTTCCGAAGAAGCTGAAGAAAGACTGCGTTCAAGGAAAGTTGATTTTCGTAAAAATAAGGGACTTGTAGATATGGAAAGTGCCTGCGTGATATTAGAACAATATTTAGGGAAATGATTATGAGTGAAGAAGAATTAGAACAAAATTTTGTAGAAATTGTAGATGAAAACGGCGAAATTACCAAATGCGAAATTTATGATGTAATCGATTTTGAGGACAAAACGTACGCTCTTCTGCTTCCGTACGATGAAAATGAGGAAGAAGAAGCTGAAGTTATTGTTATGGAATATGTTGAAGAGGGTGAAGACGGTTATTTCCAGAACATTGAAGATGAAAAAGAGTTCCAGAGGGTATGTGCGTATATAGAATCTTTAGATGCTGAAGAAAATGAGGAATAATAGTTTTGTTTGAAAGATTTACTGAAAGAGCTGTTAATGTAGTCAGTGAAGCACAGCGTATAGCGTATGAGGACGGTTGTACGGAGGTTGTGCCTGAACATTTGCTTCTTGCTCTTGTTGTAGAAGCAAAAGGTGTTTCTTTAAAGTTGTTTAGGATGTATGGGGTTACATCAGAGGCAATGAAAAGGGAAGTTGATAAATATATAATCAAGACTAATAAAACAAATCAGAATATACCTTTCAGCCATTCTTTTAAAGAAATATTAAAACATACGCTTGATCTTGCAAGCAGGTCAGGTAATACCAATATTCTTTTTGAACACTTATTTTTATCTGTCATAACCGATAAAAATTCTAATATTCAGGCAATTCTAAGCAGTTTTAATTTTGATATTTATAATTCACGCGAGATTCTTACCAAGCTTGTTCAGCGAAAAATAAAGCGTCTTGAACATCCGGAAGCTTTGGATGAAGAAACTAAAAATAATAGTTTTGAATCAGTATATGAAGGAGAGGCTCTTGCAGGGGTTTTAGACAGGGCTGTTTCAAAATTATCCGCAAAAGGGTATGAGATTCTCGGAACAGAGCAAATAATGGCTTCAATTCTTGAAAACGCAGATTCAGAGCTTGTAAAAACTATAAATAATTACGGTTTAAACAGTAATGTTTTTGAGGAAAAACTTGCTGAACAGCAATCACGTCAGGCAGAGTATGAAGGCAAAAAGATAATATTTACTCCGAATGCTTTTTTGATTATGAATTCTGCGCTTCAAATAGCTAAAGAGTTAGGCTCTTCTGTGATAACGCCTGAGCATATTGTATTAAGCGTTTTAAATACAAAGAAGGGCTTGGCGTATGACATTATAAACTCTTTGAAAATTAATACACAGGGGCTTACGAATGATATTTTGAAACCGATAGAAAAACAGATGCCTGAAACGCTTACTATAATGAAACTTGCAAAGGAAGAAGCAAGGAGAATTGGACGTAATATTGTAGGGACAGAAATGTTTTTGCTTGGAATTATAGCAGAAGGTACCAGCAGAGCTTTTGAAGTTTTAAATGATTTAGAAATAACAATGAAAGACGCTCGTTTAGTAGTCGAAAATCTTGTCGGGTACGGAAATGAGTACTTTGATAAAGAAATAGTATTCACAAATCGCGCTAAGAAGGTGCTTGAAAAAGCTTGGCTTTCTGCCAAAAAATCTAATAAACAAAAAATTGAGGCGGTTGATTTATTACTTGCAATAATAGATGAGCCTGACTCTCTTGCAATGAAGGCTTTGGATCAGCTCGGAGTTGATGCTGTAGAAATAAAACACGGTATTCAGGGGCAATGCATATAAAAGATGAATGATTTGGTTACAACTGTTGCGGATTTTATGAAAAGGTATAATCTGCAGGATAAAACTATTGTAGTAGGTTTTTCCGGCGGGTATGATTCTATGTGCCTTCTGGATATCTTATCAAAGGTGAAACAGTTTGATGGGTTTGAGGATTTGACAGTTGTTGCTGCTCATTTTAATCATAACTGGCGCGGGGAGGAATCTTTAAGAGAACAAGAAATTTGCAGAATTTTTGCGTCCTCTAAAGGGTTTGAATTTTATGTAAAAGAAGCTCCTAAAGGCTTAAAAAAGACTGAAAATGAGGCTAGAATTGCAAGGTATGATTTCTTTGAGGAAGCGTATGAAGAATTTGATGCGGATGCGGTTTTTACTGCGCATAACAAAGATGACAATGCCGAGACTGTTTTATATAGGATAATCAAAGGAACAGGAATTGTAGGGCTAAAGGGAATTTCAGAGAAAAGGGGATACTTCTACCGTCCGCTTCTAAAGACCAAACGCTCTGAAATTGTTGATTACTGTAATCAAAATAACCTTTCGCCTAATAATGATTCTTCTAATTCTAATACTGCATATACAAGAAATTATTTGAGGCTTAACGTTATTCCTTCTTTAGAAAAAATTAATGAGGAAGTAAAAGAAGCTTTAAATACGCTCTCTGCAAATGCAATAAGTGATAATGCGATTATAGAAGAGTATTTGGCCGGTATAAGACCAGATGTTTTTAAGGATGACAGGATAATATCAGAAGAATATAAAAAACTGTCAAAGCCTGTAAAACTAAGGTTGTTGCATGAATATGTACAAAATATAAATCTTGATTATGATTATAAAAAAATTAATGAACTTTATGATTTTATAGAATGTAATATTACTCAAAAAAACGGCAGTACCAAATCTCTTGCTTCTGCTCTATGGCTTTATGCTGATGAAAAAATTATTGAGACTATTCCGCCAAAGGTTAAATCCGAGTTAGAACAGCTCAAGCAGGAATTTATTATACCGGAAGAGGGTGAGTATAAAATTGGAAGTAAAGTTTTAAGTATAAAGAAATATATTGATAAAGATATATTTGTTTTTCCGGAATCTACGTCTAATTTTGCGTATGTTGATCTGTCTAATATAAAATTTCCGCTGATTCTTAGAACAAGAAAAGACGGTGACATTATAAGCCCATTTGGAATGACCGGGACGATGAAACTTAAAAAATATATGAATGCAAAGGGGGTACCTAAGCATAACAGGGATGATATTTTGCTTCTTTGTACAGAAACTGAGATATTGTGGGTTTTAGGGGTTGGTTTGAGCAGTAAAATCGGAGTGAAAAATAAACCGACGCATGTTTTAGAGGTGGTATAAGATGAAAATGATTACGGAATCTGATTTGAAGGTTTTATTTAAGGCAGATGAAATCCAGGAGGCTATAAAACTTCTTGGCGAGAAGTTAAACCTTGAGTATAAAAATGCGGAACTTTATCTTATATGCGTTTTGAAGGGTTCTGTAATGTTTATGGTAGATTTGTCCAAACATCTGAAAATGCCTTTGAAAATGGAATTTATAAGGCTTTCAAGCTATGGCTCGGGGTTTGCATCTACTGGCCGGGTTAATGCAGTAGATATTTCACTTCCTGATTTAAACGGAAAGAATGTTTTGATAATAGAGGATATTATTGATACCGGACATACAGCAAGATTTTTGGTAGATTTTATCAGGCATAATTTTAAGACCAATTCTTTAAAATTCTGCTCGCTTCTGGATAAAAAGATTAAACGTGAGGTAGAAATCGATCCGGATTATTATGCTTTTGAAGTTGATGATAAATTCCTTGTAGGCTACGGCTTAGACTACGACGGGTTCTATAGAAATTTGCCGTATATTGGGTATATAGAACCTTAAATTAATGTTTAAGGTATAATACATATAGGAACTTTAAGAAAAATTTTTTGGAGTATAACATTATGCATAATGTAAGAAAAATTACAGAGGATTTATTTTATATAGGATGTTCTGATCGAAAAATTTCACTCTTTGAAAGTGCTTATCCGGTAAAAGACGGCATGGCTTATAATTCATATCTGGTGAGGGACGAAAAAACAATTCTTTTTGATACGGTTGATAAAATTTGTGCAGAACAATTTTATGAAAATCTTGAAGAGGCCTTAGGTGGAAAATATTTGGATTATATTGCAGTTCAGCATATGGAGCCTGACCATTGTGCGCTTCTTGCCGAGGTTGTAAAGATTTATCCTGATGTTAAGATTATATGCTCACAAAAAACCGTTAGTATGATTAAGCAATTTTTTACGTTTGATATTGATTCCCGAGTAATCATTGTTAAAGAAGGAGATACAATTAGCACAGGGAAACACGAATTTCAGTTTATAATGGCTCCGATGGTTCATTGGCCGGAGGTTATGGTCACTTATGATAAAAAAGATAAAGTTCTTTTCTCTGCAGATGCGTTTGGAACGTTTGGCGCAATAAATGGTAATCTTTATGATAGCGAAGTCAACTGGGAAAGAAATTACTTAGATGAGGCAAGGCGTTATTATACAAATATTGTAGGAAAATACGGACTACAGGTGCAGATGCTTTTAAAGAAAGCCGCTGCTCTTGATATAAAAATGATTTGTCCTCTCCATGGATTAATTATTAAAGAAAATATAGATTTGTTCATAGAAAAATATAATAAGTGGTCTTTATACGAGGCGGAAGAAGAGGGAGTTATGATTGCATACTCTTCTGTATATGGCGGTACAGAAAGTGCAGTAAGTCTCTTAGCTTCAAAGCTTGCAGATAAAGGGATAAAAAACATTAAAATGTTTGATGTTTCAATGACTCACCCCTCTTTTGTACTCTCAGAAGCCTTTAAATACTCTCATATTGTTATTGCAACAACAACTTATAATGCAGGTATATTTGAATCTATGGAAACATTCTTGCATGTTTTAAGTTCGCACAATCTCCAAAACAGAAAATATGTAATTATTCAAAACGGAACCTGGGCTCCGGCATGCGGAGGACAAATAAAAGAGATTTTAGAAAAACTCAAAGGTACAGAGATTCTTGATGATAGTATTTGTATAAGATCAACTCTAAAAGAAGAACAGATTGCCGAATTGGATAATGTTGTAAATACAATAGCAAAATCTTTAGGATTATAGTTTAATAAAAACAAAAGGAGGATTTAGTTATGCAAAAATATGTATGCACTGTATGTCATTATGTATATGATCCGGAAGTTGGAGACCCTGATAACGGAATTCAGCCGGGTACAGCATTTGAAGATTTGCCTGCTGATTGGCTTTGCCCTCTGTGTGCAGTTGGAAAAGATATGTTTGAAGCAGAATAATTAAAAAGGGAGAATTTATTTTCTCCCTTTTTATTCTTTAAAATTTAGTATCGCGTTCCCAGCCTTCAAGCGGATTAACGTCATCTCCTGTAGCTTTGTTATCATCATCTATAGCCCCATAACCGGCTCCGGTACCAGCCCCAATACTAGCTCCAATTGCCGCACCTACAGGTCCGGCTGCTATAAAGCCGAGTATTCCGCCCATAACTCCGAATATTGTTGCACCTGCTTTCGTTGCTTTCCCTTGAAAATTTACATTTGATACAGGCGTTGTAACAGTGTTATCATTTTTTAGAGTTCTTTTTATTTTTGGTTGATAATAAGCACTATTAATTGCATTAATTCTCATAATACACCTCCGGTTAGTTTCATCCTTTGAATTATAGCATAAAATTAAAAAATGTAAAGTTTTTTGTAACATTATTGATTTATTTTGGAAAGTATTATACGATTAGGTTAAGGATATTTAAAGAGATTTGTATGATAAGTTCAATCAGACAAAATACCGTAAAATATCAATCAAACCAGCAAGGACTTGCGAAGAGAAGGACTTTAATTAATGCTCTGGATACAATAGATGCTCAATCCGGAAAATATAGAGCCGTCGCAGACAGTGCACAACGTGCCTATTCAATGTTTCCGTCTCTAATAGCAATTTTGCCTGCATGTATAATGGCACCGATTATGTCGGAGAAAAGTGGTATAAAGAAGCTGGCTATGCCAGCTTTATTGTTATCTGTATTGAGTACTATATCTTATGGCATTTTTACCAAAAAACGCGGAGAAAACACTTATAAAACTGCGCTGGTAGGCCAGGAAGAAGCTTTGAAAAATAATTTATCAGATACAAAGCTGTTTTTAGAACTTGATGATAAAAGAATTCAAGAGATAGAACAGAATCCTTATTACCGAAGTATTTTGAGTATGGATTCGCAGGCGGATAGGTCAAAAATCTTTTTAGACTACTCGTTTAAAGAGTATAAAAGTTTTTTTAACGATATTGAAAGAAAAGCAAAAGGGGTTGAATATCCGGATACGCCGCCATCTGGTAACCAATTTACCAAATCAATAGAGTTTATTGATAATAGAACCCGGAATTATAATAATAAAATTGTTGCAGGTATGAACATATTATATTCCGGGTTCTGTGCTGCAGGGGCTGGAGTTGGGATTGCACTTAATGCTTTGTCAAAGAAATATAAGAAGCTTTCAATCCCTCTTAATATTGGGGCATTTGCGTCAATTCTTGCACCGCAATTTATGCTTTGTAAAACTACTCAAAAATCCTTTTTTAGCGATATTGAACAAATTTCCAGATTAAAAGCTAAAGAGGATTTTTTATATGGGAATTTTGAGGACAAAAACTCTGTAAGAACTTATCTTGATTATAGTAAAACAAAAGAGCAATATATAAATAGATTAGAAAAGCAAGAGTTTGTAACAGAAATACGTAATAATATAATAAAAAACTCAAAGGCTGATGAAGGAGAAATAGCCGCTGCTAAGTCTTTTCAACAAGAATTTAATTCTGCCGTGAGTTCAAGAGATAGAATGAATAAGCTTAGGAAGACTGAGTTGAAAAATAGCTTTGCGAGTGATTTTCTTTCGAATGTCGCAATATCAGCAGCTCTGTATCCGATTCTTTTAGCTGTAAATAAACAATTTGGTGTTATTAGCCAAAAATCTTGGTCTAGCTTAAAATCTGTATTGTTAGCTTCTTTGACAACGACAGTTGGATGTCTTATGAATGCAAGTTTTGCAAAACTGCTAAATAAAGATTTAAATGATTAGTACTAATTTTTATTTTTGTGTTATAATATTTAAGACCCAATAAATAACGAGGTGGATTTCATCTAAATTCATTATTTGTGAAATAATATATGTAATGTATAATGTTATTGTCACTTTTGTATACAATAAGAAAGGAAAATAAGAAATGAGTTTTGTACCTGTAGTAATTGAACAATCAAGCAGAGGAGAACGTTCTTTTGATATTTTTTCAAGACTTTTGAGAGAAAGAATTATCTTTTTAGGAACTCCGGTCGATGATATGGTTGCAAATTTGATTGTTGCGCAGCTTTTGCTTTTAGACAGCGAAAATCCTGAAAAAGATATAATGCTGTATATTAACTCTCCCGGCGGAAGTGTAACTGCAGGTTTAGCAATATACGATACAATGCAGCATATTAGAGCAGATGTAAGTACAATATGCTTGGGTCAGGCCGCATCTATGGGCGCATTCCTGCTTTGTTCAGGTGCGAAAGGTAAGAGAATGGCGCTACCTCACTCTAGAGTCCTCATTCACCAGCCATTAGGCGGAGCACAAGGTCAGGCTACAGATATCGAAATCCAAGCACAGGAAATCTTGAGAATTAAAAAGACTTTAAATGAAATTATGGCTTCAAATACTGGCCAGTCTATTAAGAAAATCGAAAAAGATACTGACAGAGACTATATTATGACCCCGCAAGAAGCTCTTGAATATGGTATGATTGACAAAGTCATTACAAAAGAGGGTTAGTTAATTAACAGGAGAATATTATGTCATCTAATGAAAGGTTAAAATGTTCATTTTGCGGAAAAACGCAGGATCAAGTTAAGAAATTAATTGCCGGCCCTGATGTATTTATTTGTGATGAATGCGTTGAGCTTTGTAATGAAATCTTAGATGAAGAGTTTTTTGAAGCAAAAGAGAAAAATGGCGAAAAAGCTGAAAAACATTCAGATGATATAGAAGATAAACCAATCCCAAAACCGCATGAAATTAAAGAATATTTAGACCAGCATATCGTTGGTCAGGACGATGCTAAAAAAGTTCTTTCAGTTGCAGTTTATAATCATTATAAACGTTTAAAGCACAATCAAAAGGAAGATACAAATGGGGTTGAAATCCAAAAATCCAATATATTGCTTGTCGGCCCTACAGGAAGCGGTAAGACTTTGCTGGCACAAACTTTAGCTAAAATGCTTGATGTTCCATTTGCAGTAGCAGATGCAACAACGTTAACCGAGGCTGGATACGTAGGTGATGATGTCGAAAATATTTTGTTAAGACTTTATCAAAATGCTGATTACGATGCGAAGAAAGCTGAAAAAGGCATTATTTATATTGATGAAATAGATAAAATTGCAAGAAAATCTGAAAATACATCTATAACACGTGATGTTTCCGGCGAAGGCGTTCAGCAGGCATTATTGAAGCTTATAGAAGGAACAATATCTAATGTGCCTCCGCAAGGCGGAAGAAAACATCCGCAGCAGGAAATGATTCAGATTGACACAAGCAACATACTATTTATTGTCGGTGGTGCATTTGTTGATTTAGACAAGATTATAGAGCATCGTGTAAAAGACGGATCGTCAATAGGATTTGGTAAATCAGCACCTACTCAGGCTGAAAAAGAACAAGCAGCATCGCGAATGCTCAAAAAACTTCAGCCGGAAGATTTGCTAAAATTTGGCTTAATACCTGAATTTATAGGCCGTATTCCTGTTTATGCTGTTTTAGATGCATTAGATGAAAAGACCCTTAAAATGATATTAACAGAACCAAAGAATGCAATTATAAAACAGTATAAATGCTTATTGGAAATGGATGGAGTAGATTTGGAATTCGAGCCGGAAGCGCTTGATTTGATTGCTCAGAAAGCATTGAAACGTAAAACTGGTGCCAGAGCATTACGCTCAATTGTTGAAGAATTAATGCTTGATGTAATGTATGATATTCCAACAACTCATGATATAACTAATTTTACAATTACCAAGGAGATGGTAGAAAAGCAGGATGAAATTGATAATCAGGCAGAATTAATTCATCTTCCAAATAGTAATACTGCGGATTTATCTCACAAAACAAGAGCTGAGATTGCTTAGTATAATATTCCTGAAAAATCTTTAAGTTCGCTTTTGAGTATTTCTTGTGATGTAAGTTTAAGGATTATATTAATTTTGCCATCGTTTACCTGCTCAAATCTAAGTTCTTGTATATTATTTTCAGTATCAAATCTGGCTATAGCATGTCTGTTATAGTTCAAATCAATTATTAAGTAGCCTAACATTTCGCTTTGTGCGTTTTGTCTGGTTTTAATCTTAATATTATAGTGATATAGGTTTTTCTGCAGAGTTTCAAGCGTTGGTGTTATAATGTGTGATGGTAAGAGAGTATCAATTATTTCTATCGGAATAGTTTCATTTTTTAGATTGTTAAGTGTGTTTATGATAGCTTCCGGTATATTGTGAAAAGAAGCTTTTATAATCTCTACTGCTCTTAGATATAATTTATAGTCTGCTTTCGAAATTATATATGTTTTTAAAGAATTAAGGTTTGCTTCATTTATTTCCCATTTTGCTTGAAAAATATTTGAGTCAAATTGGTAGTTAATATGTTTTAGAATAATTCTAATGAGTTTTCTGATTGCAGGGTTTTTTAAGTCTGTTATACTTGATTCAATAAGTCCGCCAAAATCTACAATTTTGCCGTTTATTTTGTTATCAGAACGCCTGTATTCATCCGGATTAATTGTTATATAGTCTATATGAAGTTTTTCCGGCAGCTCTTTATCCTGTTTTTCTAAAAACTCTGTAATCATAAAACAGTCTTTTTCATACTTAGAAGATATTCTGCCAAAATAGAATTTAGCAAATTGTCCCTTTCTTCCTTTTTTATTAGCAAAATATGCAAAAGGAATTTCAGCATTGCTTCCGTGTTTTTCAATACTGATTTTATCAGGTTTGTTATGCAGATAAAAAACTTTATAAAAATAATTTTGGTTATTTAAAGATATTTTAAAACCGTTACCGTTACAGCCGTGTCCTGTATATTTTACACTAACTTTTTGCCTTAAAAGCTTTGTAAGTTCTTTTGCAAGCTCCTGGTCTCTGCATTCTATATAATCATCGTCTTCTATATCGCAAGTATAATCATAATTGAGAATTAATGAATATTTTGCAAAAATATCATATAATTTTATAGCGCAAGCGTTATGTTTTTTCTTTGCAACTCTTCTAAAAAAAACTTCAGGAATCTTCCCTATGTTTCTGTTGGTATCCGGGAATTTTTCTAATAATTCTGCAATTTTATCTCCTGTAATAATTTGTTTCGAGAGTAACTGTTTTAAATTAAGTTTTTCTGATTTGTTTGAATTAAATTCCCGTTTCTTTATATTAAGAATATTTAATAAAAAATTTTTACATAAGATTATTTTATTAGAGATGCAATCAGTTTTATCATCTATAATATCAATCTCATTAACTTCATCAAAAGCTTTATATAACTTTTCTTTATTATCAATATCCTCTAAATATTTTTTAATCATAACTAACCTTAATAAAATAATAGTCAGGAATGTGTTTATATAATACATTCCTGACTATTTGTTTTTATAATATATTGTAGAAGTTTTGGAATTTTTCAAGCAATACGCCGACATTCAAGTAGTATTCATAAGTATTCGTTTTTGCATAGCTTTCGTTCATTCTAATACCGGTTGAGTTGTGGTCAATGTTTTCAGCTCCAACTCCGGTTCTTCCGGCATCTTTTTCACGTTTTCTAGTTTTCTGGCTGTACTTGCTGTCTTCATTACAAGTATTGCCGTTAGCATCAAGGTATGAGAATTCTAAATTATTATAATTTTCGTATTTTGAATCACTACCGTGATCGTATATTGCGTCAATACAAGCGGTATAGTAGTTAATAGTTGTAGTTGCAGCCTTTTGTAATCTAGTGGCGTCATAGCCGGCAGTTTTAAGTATATCAACAAGTTTATTAACATAGTTTGTGATAGAAGTTTTTGCGTTATTTTTTGCATTATCCCAAGTAGTAAATCCACTTAAGCATATTGCTGTTTTCCCGCTGCTTAAATGCTCAGATATAGGTTTGCTTTCAAAGTTAGTATTTACAGAAGAAAGATCCATTTGAGCTTGACACTTAACTGTTATAGTATTCTGGCCAACTTCAACACCATCGACCATAACTGTTAATGTTACAGTATATGTACCGAGAGTGTTACCATTGATTGTAACATTACCATTTGCATCAATTGTTGCAAGGCTTGTGTTGCTAGATTTGTATGTGATACGGTCTGTCGTAATAGTTTTTGTATTACCATCTTTGTCTGTAAAACTAGGTGTTATATTAAATGATTTAGTGGTTCCCTGACCCAATGTGATTGTATCAGCGACTTCCGTTGTTGTTGCAGTTGTAGGTGCCCAGTCTTCGCCTTCAAATAGGGCATTAATTTCATTCATCTTGGATGTTAATGTTTCAATATCTGTGATATTGTTAATTGCAGTTTTATAACTATTTCCAAGGATTTGGGTTATTTTGACTTTTAGCTTAAAGCTCTCTCGTAGAGCTCTAATTCTAGGTGTACCATTTTTAACCTCTTCTAATTTGCTGTCAATAAATTTGATAGCTGAATCTTTAGATAAATTAAGTGTATTTGTAGCTTGTGTTGGTAAAGAACCCCAGGAAGAATCGACAAGAGTCAGTTCATTTGCATCACCGAGTTCAGCAGCTTGAGCTTTTAGTTCTGTTATGATTTCATTGATTTCTGATGGATACATCTTAGCGATTTCAGTGGCATAGCTGTCACCGAATGCTGCTTTTACGATTTCAGCGAATTTATCACTCTTTTGGGCTAAAGCATTGCAATATTGAATTGCAGCATCTCTAAGTAATTCAAGCTGTTTATCAGTATCGCTTTCTTTATTTGCAGATTCAACAAGTTTGTCATACATTACATTTAGTTCATCGAGGCTCATATCGCCAAAGCCATTAGGATAAAATTCAGCTAAGCGAGCTGATACCTGTTCTACTAGCCAATTAATAGCGGTTTGAGTATCAAGTGCACCATTTACATCGAAATCACCATTTTCGGCTTTTTTCAATGCTTCAGCTTCAATTTCTTTCATTACAGTCAGATATTTACCATCGCTTATAATAGTATCAGCAATAGTTTCACTTATATTAGTTGTTAAAGCACTCCTGAATTCATCACTCACAAGGAGGTTTTGTACTTGAATATTTTTCTCAACATTCTTATAAGCTTCACTTGATTTAAAAGAGCCCAAGACATCTGTAGATACTGTTTCAAAATCTCCAAATTTTAATTCATTGATATAACTTTCTATTGCAGTTGCAAATAGGTCTGAATTGGCTTCATAATCTTCTTTTAAATCTCCGGATGCTAAATCAGTTTCAAGAGTTTTCTTTAATACGCTTTTCTGTAAGTCATTTAAACCAGCTGTATCATTCGGGCTGTAGCCATACTGGGATAAATCAAAGGCATTATCTTCTTTTAGTCCGGCAGTTGCTAGATAGGCATCTATTATACTTACAACGGTTTGTTGAATCTCATAGGCATCTGCATCTTCCGGAATATTTTGAATATAGCTGTCAATCATGCCTTGGAGTGTTGTATCATCTGCATAAGCGTAACCATATTCTTTAACTAATGTTGCCATTTCTGTATTTAAATAATCATTTGCACAGTAATCTGCAGTTGCCTTTGCTTCAATAATAACTGATTGTTCTTCTAAATATGCAGCAAGTTCTTCAACAGCTCCTGTATATTTTTCTACTAATGCTGCTAATCCTGCTGAAACAGATTTCTTCCAGTTTGCAGAATCAGATACGACGCTGGGTGCTGACAAATCTGCAGTAAAATCATTTAAGATTTCATAGTAAGCAAGCTTTTTATCCATTGCTGCGATTTCATTTGAATCGAGAGCATTTTTATTCTTTAATTTTGTACCGCTGATACTTCCAGTTTGTTTGCTGTCAATAGTTTTCCAGAAATTATTAATTAAATCATTTTTACCTTCTTCTGTTGTTTCACCATCCCATTCAAAATTCTCTTCCATAAATGTACGGAATTCTGATTTGATTACTGTACCATCACTGTTTGTGTCTGCTGCAGCAACCCAATCTCCTTGTTTTGCTAAGAATTGATAAACTCTTGATACATCGCTTGTCATAGTTGTTACTCCTTTATGTTACATTTAATGTTTTACTTAATACTTATTGTGTTATATTTATAGTAATATTTACGGCATAATTTTAGAAAACTTTAGAATCTTAAGAACTTTTGTTACAAAAATTTACATAGTAGTGAAATCTTTAAGAATTAAAAAATATGATGCACTTTCTGGCTAAATATAAGCTTTTATTATCTAAAAAATATGTTATAATTAATTTAAGAATAAGAAGCGAGGATTTATAATGTTTAAAAAAGGTTTTACACTTCAGGAGTTGCTTATAAGTATGGCGATTGTTGGAATAGTTGCTGCTATTGCTGCTCCAGGTATAGTCGGTATGATTCCGGATAAGAAAAAAACGATGTATATGAAAGCGTATAATACTTTGACTACTTTAACAAATGATATTTTGGATGATCCGAGCCTATATTGGACGACATACGATAACGATGGAGAACCGGAGTGTCATGGCCTTAATTGTTGGGAAGAAGTTGCAGTTGATGGTGGAGGTACATATGCAGAATGTAATGTTAATTGGCGTTGTTCTCAAGCTCATAAATTCTCTGCCATATTTGCTACAAAAGTAAATTTTAATGAAAGAAGATTTATCGATGATGATCATATTTTTGTAAGGACGACGGATGGAGTTACTTGGGATTTTATGGGAAGTACAATCGCTGACCCTAATAATAATGGTGGCAGACGGTTATTAAGAATGGATGTTACTATAGATGTAAATCCTGATAATGACAATGCAGCTAACAAATGTACATACTCAGATGGTTGCACAGATCCAGATTTGTTTACCTTTAGGATAGATAATGACGGTGGTATTATAGCTGTTGATCCGTTAGGACAAGCCTTTTTACGTAACCCAACAGACATGCATTCTGTTAGTGAGGATAAAGAAATTGCTGATGATTTAGAAGAAGCTGTAAATGATTTTGTAGAACCTAATTAACTGTCATTAGGGTGTAATTTATCGCACCATCATTGATAAATAATAAAACCGTAAAACAATTTTGATAAACAATAAAGGTGCAAAAATACGCACCTTTATCCATATTCGATTGGTTAATTTTATACATGTTGTCTCTGTGCAAAAGTTTAAATTACAAGAAAACTTTAAATTTTATACTTTTCCTATCTGAAAATATTCAAAATCTTTTAAATTAAATAAGCTATACTGATTGCGTCCGTCAAAGATGACTGGTGTTTTTAGTAAAGATTTTATTTTCGCAAAATCCGGAGTTCTGAATTCATTCCACTCAGTTAATAAAATAAGAGCATCAGCATCCTTTAGGGCATCATATGCGTTATTTGAATACACAATTTTATCTCCAAAGATTTGTTTTGCGGTATCCATTGCCTTTGGATCATATGTATTAACTTGCGCCCCAAGTGATAAAAGGCGGTTTATTACCGTTATAGACGGAGCTTCTCTCATATCATTTGTTTTAGGTTTGAAGGCCAAGCCCCAGACTGCAAATTTCTTACCGGTTAAATCTTCACCAAAACGTTTAAGGATTTTCTGTATAAAGTGTTCTCTCTGGTATTTATTTATTTTATCAGCGGATTTTATAATGTCGCAGGGTGTATTATATGCGTTAGCAGTATTAATAAGTGCTTTTACGTCTTTTGGAAAGCAACTCCCTCCATATCCTATCCCTGGATATAAAAATTTTGTGCCAATACGGGTATCAGCGCACATACCCAGGCGTACAAGATTAGCATCAGCCCCTGTTGCTTCACAAATATTAGCTATTTCATTTGCAAATGATATTTTTACTGCTAAGAAAGCATTAGATGCATATTTAACCATTTCAGCGGAATTTTCATCCATAGTAATTATAGGGTGCTGGTTTCTTACGAATTGAGAGTATAAGTCTATCATTATCTTTTTAGCTTTTTCAGAGCTTGTTCCGATTATAACCCTATCCGGTCTTAGAAAGTCTTCTACTGCCGCTCCCTGTTTTAAGAATTCCGGATTCGATACGACATCAAAGTGGTGAGTGGTTTTTGATTTAATCAATTCTTTTACTTTTTCTGCAGTGCCGACCGGAACTGTGGATTTATCCACAATAACTTTATAGCCATTCATTGATTTTCCGATATCCTCGGCAACCCTAAACACATATTGCATATCAGCAGAGCCGTCTTCGTCCTGCGGGGTACCTACAGCTATAAAACATATAAGCGAATTCTTAACTGCAAAACCTAGGTCATTGGTAAATGTAAGTCTGTTTTCTTTTACATTTGTTTCAATAAGCTCCTCTAAACCAGGTTCATAAATAGGAATTATACCTTTTTTCAAGTTTTCTAACTTTTTAATATCATTATCTACACATATAACATCATTACCCATTTCTGCAAAGCAAGCTCCAGCAACAAGCCCTACATATCCGGTTCCAATGACACAAATTTTCATTTATATAAGCTCCTTAAAATATTCTATCGTTTTTAATAAGCCTTCTTCAATATTAACCTTAGGCTCCCAGCCAAGTTTTTCTTTAGCAAGCGTAATATCAGGTTTTCTTTGAGTAGGATCATCAGATGGAAGAGGTTTATAGATGATTTTGGATTTTGAACCGGTTAGTTCTATAATTAACTTTGCAAAGTCAAGAATTGTGCGCTCCGAAGGATTTCCCAGATTAACAGGGCCTATAAAAGAGCCTTCCATCATTTTTATCATTCCGTCAACTAAATCATCAACATAGCAGAAAGAGCGGGTTTGGGTTCCGTCTCCATAGATTGTAATATCTTCTCCTTTTAAGGCCTGTAGAATGAAATTCGAGACAACACGGCCGTCATCAGGAGCCATGTTAGGCCCGTAAGTATTAAAAATCCTTATTATTCTTATATCTACATTGTTTTGTCTGTGGTAATCCATCATTAATGTTTCAGCACATCGTTTCCCCTCATCATAACAGCTTCTTATCCCGATTGGATTAACATTACCCCAATAATCTTCTCTTTGCGGATGAACTTTTGGGTCTCCGTACACCTCGCTAGTTGATGCCTGCAAAATCCTTGCTT
>CALUSZ010000010.1 GCA_944323495.1 Candidatus Gastranaerophilales bacterium | reverse complement strand
TTTATTTGGCAGCATAATTTCCTTTACAGCCACATCTTCAATAAACATTACCATTCTGGATTCCCCATCAGGCAGGCTTTTTAAATCAGTAAATGTAACCCTGACTAATTGAGGAATCCCATTTTTTAAAGTAAATTCGTTCGGAACAAATCTTGCATGCGGAATAAGATTATCAGGCTTATCGGAATCTGCAATCGCGTTCATTTTACCCTCATCGGTTATTGTAAAATATTCAGGATAAAGCTTATACCTGATTGTCTCATTTTTATCAGCCTGCACACTGAATGAAGTTGTAAGATAATTTCCATTGCTTTTATTTGCATTCAGTTCAATTAAAGTTGGTGCGACTTTTACCGCTGCCTGAACCTGACAGATTGATACCGCAAAAAGTAAAACTACAAATTTCAAAAAATTTCGCATATTATTCCCTCTCCATAATATAAATCAGCGGGTTTTGTCTAACACCCTCTTTGAGATACCTGTCTTTATCAGTATTTCTAAATGAATATTCAATAATAAGATTGGTTGGAATATTATTCCCCTGCTCAAACCCCTTAATCGTTGAACCGCCTTTTGCAAGAAGATAACGCCTGTTAGGTAAAATGTTAGTTAGATTCTGTTCGCAGCTTGCAATATTACCTGTATAACTTTTTATCTGAAATGAATATTCTCCATCTAATGTCCCAATATTAGATGTATCCAGCCATAAAATCCAATTTGTATTGGAAGTTAAATCAAGCCTGACATCATTTCTGTTTTTCACGGAAATCTGCTTATTGAAAACATCGTCTTCACTCAATACAATATAAGTGTCTCCGCTGAAAGATGATATCGATTGTTTTTCTTCTATTACAAAAGTAAATACAAAATCACATTCATACTCTTGAATTAAACTTGTTCTGTTAACAAACTTTAACGGAACAGAATAAGTACCCGCGGGAAGTTCACCTATGTTTTCTAGCCGCAAACTTATATTTTTTTGTGCAGTTCGTGTAAAATCAATATCCCCGAGACTGTCAATATAAAATAACTGCATACCGGTATTGCTCAGCTGATATGACTGTCCGTCACATATAAGGAATAACTTATTTACCGGTATTCTAATATTAGAATCCTCATTATTAGTTATATATGGTTCAAGAGCTGTTGCAAAAAGTCTGGAAATCCCGATTTGAGGATACGTTAAATTAACACCTGCAGTTACAGAAGACGGTGTAATAACAGGCATGCCAAGCAGTTCTGCCCGCATAAACATATCTGCCCTGGCTGATAGAGGTATTATTATCATTGTTATAAGTAATATAAAGTGAATTATTTTTTTCATTCCAAATGAAATCCTCAAGTCTATTTCTTTATAAGATTTCTTTTTAAATAAAAAAATAGCTGTATGTATAAAACAATATGATAATTTGCTAAATAACCTGTCAGGGAATTTATATTTTATTGGTTACTAATATAGTTCTATTGAAATGAAAAAATTTATATTAATTATCATAACTCTATTTACCAGCACAAGCGTATTTGCAGAAAATCAGGCCTCACAGGTTATACAAGCCGGCGTGCCTGAAGTTTTACATATAGAAAAAATTATTGTAGAAAATGCTGAATACGAAAAAGATGAAGAACTAAAAAATGTGGAAATAAGAAGTACTGAATATGTGAATGAAAAATGCTACAGACTCTGCCTCAGCCCGTTTTCAGTAAGAATAACAACGAATTTATCAGATCCTATTCAAGTTAGCGCAAAAATGGAAAGCTGCTGCAGTACATGCGGCAGATATCCATTAAGTAATGAGGATTTATCAGTGACACCTTCTTCATACACAATTACAAATCCTCATGATAAAATTGAAACAGATTTTTTCACACCAAAAGTACTTGCCCACGATACAACAGTATGTACTACATATAGAGCACACTTAGTAATAACGCTTGGACGGGTTTAGATATGTTAAAAAAATTAATATCATTATTTATTATTATTGCATTTACAACTCCATTATCTTATGCACGCGTCGGGCAGCCGACATTTGTATTTGCAATAAATGAAAATCCGGCAACAGCGTCCGGAGAAAATAATAACAATGGAGATGGCGGTTTATCAGGGGGAGCTGTTACAGCAATAACTCTCGGTTCAATCGGCGGCGCGGCAGTTTTAGGACTTGCAGGCTGGCTTTATAAAAGGAAATTGGAACAAAACCTTGTTGCAGGCTGTATAAGAGGTTCCGCAGACCCGCTTGTACCGTTTTGCATTGAGCGTAATCCAAACGCTGAATTTTATGCAAGGATAAACAAAAATTACCCATACTTGAAAAAAGCATTGAGCCTAAATGAAATACACTACTGCCCAAATTCAAAATACATTCTAATATATGATACATCTATTGAAAAAAGAACTTTTGATTCTATTAGATTTAATCTTCCGCAGGGGGTTAAGTCCTTAAAAATAACTCATGTAACAGACCCTTTCAAACATGGAGAATTAACAACAGAACTCTTCTTTAATCAAAAAAATAATAACTCAAGCCAACAAGGAGTAAATGTGCTTAAAAATATAAAAAATGAGATTACAAATATTGAGGGTGTAATCATGAAAACTATTCCCGCGGACAGTTCCAAATATGACTCAGCCCTGTATGTCATAAACAACTATTCTGAGAAAAAGATTTATGGAATCGTGTTTGAATTTATTTTTTAAACAAAACGAGGTACTATTACAGAAACAGAAACTGTCATTAATTCAATATTTACATTTCCCTTAAATTTTCTTTTTTCTCCATCTATATGGGAATTAAACCAGCTGTTTTCTAATACCAAATTATCAGTTTTAAAATACAGTGCATTTTTGTTTGTTTTATGCCTTTTTAAAAACATTTTTAAAATTTCTACAAAGAACAAAAATGAATTTTTCGTCTTTAAAACAAATACTTCCATATAACCATCATCAAGTTCTGAAGTTTTCGAAACAGAAACCCAATTCTTATACATATTTGAAGCATTTGCTACAATAATACAACTTGCATTTACTGTTTGCTTTTTATTCTTAGAAGTAATGATATATTCCTTATCCTTCAATCTAAATGCAAAAAGAATACCAGCCATAAAATATGCAAAATACCCAAATTTTTGTTTTAAAGATTGCGGTGTTTTACTAATAATATCGGCATCATAACCTAAACCAAATCTTAGCGAAGAAAAGTTATTATTAATTTTCAATACATCTATCTTTTTGCTAAAACCTTGCTCAAGTATTTTCAATGACTTCTTGAAATTTGTAGGAATACCAAGCTTTTCTGCCAATAAATTTGCGGTACCGCAAGGTATAATCCCTAAAGTTTTACCTGTATTAACCAAATACGGGAGAACTTTATTAACAGTACCATCTCCGCCAGCAACAAAAATTGTATCAAAAATTGCCATATTAACGTCATTCAACTGTTCCACAGTTACAAACTGAAAATACACTTGTTTTCTTAAAAGAAACTTTTGAATTTTCTTTCTGTATTTTATTGCTTGTTTTCTTCCTGCACTAAAATTTGCAACTACAAGGACGTTATTCATTCAAACCGCCTTTTTCGAATAATTTAGTGTAAACTGATAACAGAGCCAATCCCAGCAGATAAGCACCAATAACGTCTGTTGGATTATGTACTCCAAGCCATATTCTTGAGATTCCGACAAACAAAATCCATATAATAGCAAAGGCTATTCCTGCATATCTCAAAACTCGATTTTTGCAGTATTTATTTATAAAATAAATTATTATTCCCCACAGGCAGAATGTAACCAGACTGTGGCTTGATACATAACTGAAACTTTCAGGATGTATTCCAAGCTGCATTTCATAAGGTGGCCTCGGGCGGTGAATAAGAGGTTTAATTATACAATTCAGAAGAAATGTAACAAGAGGAATCGAGCATAAAAATAAGATTGATTTATACTCTCTTTTTTTGAAAAACCAGAAACTCCCGACAACCAGCGGCAAAGCAACCATTATTGAATACAGTATACAGTCAGGCAATAGCGGAACCCACAATGGTATATTTTTCATCACTTCTTGTAAACGTAGAATAAAAACCCTGTCCCATAAATTAATTATGGGACAAGTTATGGAAGTGATTGAAAAAATTATAAATATTGCAAATAAAAGCAATGTCTTTTTCATATTTATTTCCCGCACCCTGCACATTGACCAGAGCACTTATGCTCAGGTTTAATATTAGAGCAGAAAGTATCTCTGTCAATATAATATTCGCCTTCAAGCGGGAATATTGTCATCCAAAGATTATTTCGCCAATCCTCATCAAGAATTTCTTTAACGTCTGATGAATATTTGTCGATTTTTGCGGTAATTTCAGGGTTCGTTAAATAATCCGCCGCTTTTTCGTGAGTCTCATAAGGTTTAAATTCCTGATAGTATTTCCTCAAAATGTCTGGTCTGTCAACAATCATACAAGGTCTTAGCATGTTGCCATCCTCATAAGGGATTCCGTCTCTGATTGCTCTCATAAACGGAGATGCCAGCGCTTCTGTTAAAGTGCAGTTGTTGACATTGTGAGTTGCTAAGTGAACGAATGTGCAAGGTTCCACATCTCCTTTTGGATTTACGTGAATATACTGTCTTCCGCCTGCGATACATCCCATCATCTCCGGTCCGTCGCCCCAAAAATCAACTGTCATCATAGGAAGTGTGTTTCTTGCGTTATAAACCGCTTTCAAAATCTGCTGTCTTTGTTTTGCATCCGGAACCAAATCAACATCAGGATTTTCTCCTATTGGAACATAGTGGAAGAACCAGCTCCACAGGCAGCCTTTGTCAGATAGCATTTGCATAAACTCATCAGAAGTTACTTCGTCACAGTTTTCTCTTGTTGCGGTAATAGAGCTTCCGAAGAAAATTCCAGCTTCACGAAGCATATCCATTTTTTTCATAACCATATCAAAGCAGCCTTCGCCTCTAATTTTGTCATTATTTTCTCTCATACCACCCAGAGAGAACATCGGCTGAACATTCCCTAGTTTTTTAAGTTTTTCAACGGTTTTTTCGGTAATCAAAGACCCGTTTGTAAATGTAATAAACGTACAATCATTAAACTCTTCCGCTAGTTCAAGAAATTCTTTGCGGCAGAAAGGTTCTCCTCCGACAATAGGAAAAATATGAATCCCCATAACATCACGGGCCTCGGTAAATATTTCTCTCCATTTTTCTTTTGTCAAATCTTCTCTAACATCGTATTCGTGAGCCCAGCAGCCTTTACAGTGAAAATTACAGTTCTTTGTAATACTTGCAAGTAAAACCGTCGGCGGGAAAAACCCGTTCTTTTTATTGAATTCCGTACGTTTTCTTAAATTATCGCCGTAATATCCGTTAACAAAAAAGTTCTTAATCCATTTGTTACGGCAGTTCGGGTGTAATTCCGTCAGAATCTTTTTCCACCACAAAAGATGCGGATGTTCAGATTCAAACAGCCATTGCATCCTGCGAGCATGGTTAATGCCGCCTTTTGACCCCGAAATCTTTTCAAAGATTTTCGCAAGATTAATAAGTTTTTGCTTGCTGAAATTATGACCTAAATAATTGATGGTCTGGTCAATAACAAAGTTATTAAATTTAAGTTTCATACCGTCGAAAGCACCCATTGAATTTGACTGCCAGACTGTTGATTGTTTTTCTACTTTTCCCATTGTCTTTTCTCCTTTTATACTAATATTTCTACCAGAATTTCTTTATTTAATTTTTCTAAGAACGTTTTTATACGCTTATATTCTTTAGAATCTGTTTTACCGATAGCTGAAAAGAGGATTACTTTTGAAGAATTTTGTAACCCGTTTTCAAACTCTTCTGATATATCAGCTTTAACGAAATTTATATTTTTAAATTTTGTTAACTCATTAATTAATTTATCTTCAAGCTTTTCAAAGACAATTAACGAGACCTGACTTTTTTCAGCAAGAAGAATTGATTTAAGGTCAATAAAATCCTTCTCGCAATCATAAATTATATTTTCGCCTAACATTGAATAAGTAAGCTTTTTGTCAGTATTTTCTTTGAATATAACCGCTATTAATGCAGCTATTACACCAAACACAATACCTAGAATAATGTTTGTAAATAATTTTGGCGAAGTTTGTTCGTAGTCTTGTAACCTTCTTGGTTCTTTCAATATGACCACATTTGAGGATTCAGACATATTCTCGACTAATCTTGCCCACTCAAGTTTTTTAGCAAGTTCTGCAACTTTTTCAGCCTCTTCTCTTAAGGCGATTTCAGACTTTATACCGCTTGCGTATTGCCCCTGGATTCCTGATAATGCTCTTTGGGCAGATTTTGAGAAAGCACTCATCGCACTAATTCCTCCAGCTCCGGCCATGGCATTTGCAGGCATACCGCTTAATGTATTCATTTTTTTGTCTAAATCAGCTTTAGCCTTTTTGTATTCTGCCTCCAGAACAGCTTTATCAGATTTTGATTTTTCACTGTTCAATTCTTGATGCAGCGCGATATAATTATTTATTATGGAGTTTACAACATTGTATGCAAGCTCTTTGTCTTTATCCTTGTAGCTTATTGTTACAACATTAGTGCCTTTTTTATTCTCAAAAGATACTTTTTTCTTCAAGAATTTTTCTGTTGTAAGAAGTTTACCTGTTTTTACGGTCGTAATAAACCCGAATAATTTTTGAAAACGCAAATCATTTTCCTGAATAACTTTATCAATTACAAGCGGAGATTGCATAATTTCAAGTTCATTGGTTAAATTCCCACTTCCAGACATTAAAGCTGCCATGCCGCCGCCTGTACCGACTTCAGAAATAAAGTACGGGTTTATCTCGGCCATATTAGAACTGTTAGTTTTGTTGATGTACAAATCCGCATCAACTGTGTATTTCTTGGCTGAAATAAATGTCATTAAAATAAAGAACACAAAAACCGCAATAAATACTTTTGCAATCAGAAATTTTCTGCTCCAGAGAGCAAAGAAAATTTTCTTTAAATCAATTGTTAGTTCTTCATCCAACTCGTCCTGCGGACAGTAGTAGTTTAAATTTTGCTGCTGCATAAGTTCTCCTTTATGTTTTCTTGTTGTTCTTGTTGTTTTAAAAATTTGAAAGTTTGTTTTGTATACATAATCGCCACATATAGTGAAGAAATAAAACAAGCTAAACACGCACTATAAATACCACAGTTATTAAATATAAATAATATGAGAACAGAAAGTAATATAGCAATTGTTTGATGTGGAATTTTATATTTTTGTCTTCCTGTTGCTGTTATATATGCTCCGTATATATTTGCCATTGCCAACCAGATATTTGTAAGAGTTAGTAGCAATAGTGGCACATAAGCATTTCTATAATATTCTTGCCCATAAAATAGTTTTAACAGAAATTTGCCAGTAAATACAAAAAACAAGAATATTACAATATTAACAATAAACAATAATAAAAAATTCTTCTTTAAAATCTTTCGTATTTTTGTACTAGTATTATTTATTAGTTCTGGTAATATCTTTTGATTAAGAGCCGTAATAAATAGATTTATAACCGAAGCAATT
>CALUSZ010000009.1 GCA_944323495.1 Candidatus Gastranaerophilales bacterium | reverse complement strand
ATTTAATCTCTCCTTTCTATCCTAGTTTGAACATCTGCTGGAATTTCTATTAAATTGCCATCTTTATCTTTAATATAATTACCACCATTTTCCCTAATTCTATTTTCTTTTGCAGTTTGTTCTGTTTTATCGGCTGTTTTTGAAGTTACTTCTATTGAATCTACAACTTTACCGTCTTTTACAACAACAAAATCAATTCTTCTTGCTTCCCCAGTTACAGGGTCCTTCACAATATTGCCATCTTTATCCCTTAGATATACCTCTGCTTCAATACTATATCCTTCTTCTTCTGGATATTTTTCTTCCAATTCTATTTCCACTTCAGTTTCTCTAGCCAGGCCATCAAGTTTATTTTGTGAAGGAACTTTAACTTCACTATTTTCAGAGCTATTTATTTCATCTTTTTCTATAGCCCAATCGCCCAATTCATCATCCACCTCTTCATGTTTAGGTCTATCTGGATCGAAATTTTCAGGTTTATTCAACTCAGCATCTCTTATTTTATCAGAGAAATTGCCTAATACCCCTTCGTCATTAGATGGATTTTCTCTTAGTTTTTCAGCCTGTTTTCTTATTTCGTCCATCTGTTTTTGCAATTTTTCCATTGATTTTTGCAGTCCTTCCATACCGCCAAAATTTCCCATAGGCATCATAATAAATTCCCCCTTTGTTCTACGTTTTTCAACCAATAATTATATTTATGATTTAAATGAGGTCTATCGGAAAAGAAATCTTCCATAAGTTTTTTACTCAAATCAAGAACATTAATGTTCTTTTCCTCAGCAAACTCCGATAATATAATATTTTTCAATTCAAGATCAACTTTTTCCAAGGTCTTAGATTCTTTTAAAATTTTTCTTACTTTATTTCTACATTTCATCAAATTTACAATACCTTTTGCGGAGTCCTTTTCACCTACATTCTTATTTATTAATGGATAAACTTGTCTTTTCTGAACAGTTGACAAAGATGACCCAATTAATGCAGTTTTTAATTGTTCTATATCTTTATCCAAATACTCTGCTTTCTTGTCATTGATGAAAAACTTAATCAAATTATGCTTAACTTCATCATCGCTACAAGAAATAGTGTTTTCCGGCGTATAGTTATATAATTTTTCTTCGCCATCAAAATTATCTACTTTACACAAAACTGCTTCTAACCAGTCATTTTGATATACAACAGCAACGTCTTTCGGCAATTTAGCAATCTCGTCAATCTGCTCATCTTTTAATGCAGCTGCTTTACCGGCAAGCATACGGTCATCTTCGTCTGGCAAACGCATAATAATTTTCGTATTAGTGTTTCTAATGGCAGAAATATCAACAGCATTAGGTGACTGGTCAGCAATAATAAAGCCTTCGCCATAAGTTCTCATCTCTGCAATGGCATTAGAAAGCATTTCTACAGATTTACCTGCCATATTAGCGCCTTCCATACTTTGCTCGGTAGATGTACGTTTTAAAATATTATGCGCTTCTTCCAAAACCGTAACATGCTTTAACAGCACATTCATACCATCAGTTTGCGTCATTCGATGCTCATTTAACCGCATTACTAAAATGCCCATAATTAAAGCTTTTGTTTCCAGCGAACCTATTCTGCTTAAATCAATAACAATATTAGAATCAAACAAAATAGCATTATCAATTTCATTGCTACTAAAAATTTGCCCATTTAAACCATTAGTAAGAGATTTTACCCTTGTCTGCAACGAACCTATATAATTGCTTTTTACTTCCTGGTCATAGGAAGATTTATTGATAACATCAACAAGTTCTACCAATAAATCTTTAAATGTTGGGAACAGTTCAGAAGAAACTTTATTTTCAGATGTAATTAAATCCCAACCTGCCTTTTCATATGCCTGTAATATAGCATCTTTTAATACAGCCGGCATAGCAGCATACATCGGCCAGCAAACATTAAAAATTTCTACTAAACGGTCAACATGTTCAAGCACATGTATGCCTTTAGGAAATTTAAACGGATTAATTTTTAAAAGGTCAGCAAATGTAGGATTCGTTCCATAGATATGTACTCCATAATAATCGCTGTAACGGCTATTGCCAAATACATTTTTATATTCGCCTTTGGCCGGTTCAATAACCATAAATTTAACTTCATTTCGTAATAATTGTTCTAATATTTTATATACAGTATTGCTTTTACCTGAACCTGTAGCACCAGTAATAAAAGTGTGCATTGCAAGGCTTTGCAAATCAAGAACTGTTTCATTCTGAGTTACAGCACCCATATTAAAAACGGAACCTAAATTAATTGATTTGGCACTTTCTTGATTATTATATTTTACAACTTCTTTACCAAAATCAGCGTGCTCAATCACAGGGAATCCTGGTACTGATTTTCTTGATAAGCCCATATGTATCGCTAATTCATTACTGCTAACCATTGAAGTAGCAGTAAGGTATAACTGCTGACCGTTTAAATTATATTCAAAAACAGGCTGTCGAATATTGAAGAGGTATTCTTTAATTAAGTTT
>CALUSZ010000008.1 GCA_944323495.1 Candidatus Gastranaerophilales bacterium | reverse complement strand
ACGCTTCCTTCAATAGTAACAAGCAAACCTGAAGTTATTCCTATAAAGAAGTCTCTTGCAATCTCTACAGCTTTGCATCCGGCAGTTGTCCTCCTTGCTTGGTTAATAACAGTTGCTCTGGCTTTAATGGGTATAAATTTAACGTTATTCAAAAAGCCGCAAGCTCAGTTAAAGAAAGATATAGAATTTGTGCTTGTTGATAAAGAGGCAATGCCGAGAGATCCAAATACTAAGAACCGTTCAGATATGAATTCACGAAGCGGCGGTATAAATGATCCTAAACGTAAGGTTTCGATGCCGTCTCCCGCTCCTAAAAAGGCTTCAAAACCTTCTGCAGCTGCAAAAAGTGCAAATCAACTTATAAAAAAACAGCAGCAAGAAGTTAAAAAACAGATAAAGCAGCAGCAAAAACAACAGGCTGTACAAAAACAGGCAGCTAAAAAGCCCGCTCAACAGCCTAAGGCAAGTAAGCCGTCTCCGGCAAAACCTGCTCCTCCAACAGCAAGGCCAAGCTCTCGTCCGGTAACAACACCGGCACCTACAGCAAAGCCTTCAACACCTTTTACAGTACCTGCTCCAAAAGGTGCCCCTGTTGGTAAAACTTTGGCTACAGGTCCTGTTGGCGGAACATCAGCTCCTACAGGAGCAAAATCTTCTGCATCATCTGGTGGTGCTCCAAAAAGCAGCGGTTCATACGCTCCTAGACCATCTTTATCTCCATCAAGCGGAGGCGGAAGTAACAGTCCGCTTGCGCGCGGCTCATCCGGCAGCGGTAATATAGGAAACCCTGGCGGAGGCGGAGGGGCTCCGGGTATAGATGCACTTAGAGAGCCTGATTTTGGGCCGTATATGAGAGAATTACAACGCAGAATTAAGCTTAATTGGGATCCTCCAAAGGGTAATGAAAGTAAGCGTGTAGTATTACTATTTAAAATAGCTAAAGACGGCAGATTGCTTTCCTGCAGGGTTCATAAATCCTCTGGATTACCGTCTGCAGATCAGGCAGCATTGAAAGCTGTTGAATTAACAGCTCCATTCAGACCGTTGCCGGCTGATTTTAGGGGACAAAGTATAGACATACAATTTACGTTTGACTACAACGTATTTGGTGGGTCAAGATATTAGAAAATAAAGTATAAGATAAATGAGGATAAAATTATGGATTTATTACTACATTCAATTCAACTGGACTGGCCGGTATTGTTACCGATTCTTATTTGCTCTATCTTAACCGTTATGGTAGCCATAGACAGAGCCGCATTTTATAATGCTAACAAAAGAAATGTTATAGAGTTTATTCCCAAATTACAAAAGGAACTTGCTAAAAATAACTTAGTGGGAGCTCAAAATCTTGCTGTTCAATGCGGCGGTATTATCGGTGAAGTAACAGAAGAAGGTGTAAGAATTTTATCAGAGCAGAAAAAAGGATTTTCTCGTTCTTTTGATATCGCTTCAGCTCTTGCTACAAGAAAGCTTGAACACAGATTAACAATACTTGGTACAATTGGCGGTGTTGCTCCGTTTTTAGGTTTGTTCGGTACTGTTGTAAGAATACTTTATACATTTCAGGATTTGGCTTCTCAAGGTAACCAATCTGCTGCTGTTGCAATGGGTATTGGATCTGCATTGATTGCTACAGCCTTCGGTCTTGGAGTTGCTATTGTTGCAGTTGTTTGCTACAACACTTTCCAATCTACTGTAAGAAGATTTGAAGATGACTTCCAGTTAATCAAGCTTCTTTTCTTAAGCTTTGTTGATTCAGAAGAAGAAACTACGATTCAATCTAAATCAAGTGTTGCTTTAGGTTAAAAAAGAAAGAACTAAAATGGGTATTAAAACAGGTAAAAAAGCTTTATTTACAGAAATTAACATAACACCGTTAACAGATATTTTTCTTGTTCTGTTAATTATAATGATGGTTGTCGCTCCGACATTCCAGTCAATTGATAATTCTATAAGCGTTCCTGAAGTTAACAGCGGCACGTCTATTGAGCAGGGCAAGGTTACAGTTTCTGTTACAAAGGACGGTACTGTTTATGTAGATAGTAAACGCTCATCAATAGCGACACTTGCGGCAGATTTGGAAAAGCTAAAGGGCGATAATGATAAGGCTGAAGTTA
Source organism: Candidatus Gastranaerophilales bacterium (assembly GCA_944323495.1). The sequence goes on along the minus strand of CALUSZ010000008.1, from coordinate 3,527 downwards.
TCGTTAAAGCGGATGAAAAAGTTAAGAGTTCTATTATTATGGATATAATGGATGCTGCTCAGGATGCACACTATAAGAAGCTTATAGTTGCAGGCGAACCTCTTAATAAAAAGGCTCAGAAGAAGTTAGAAGAGGCTCAAGAGCAGCTTGATACATCTAACTATACATCTAATAATACTGTTAACGGTGCTCAAACACCTATTCCGCAGGATAATCAATATGAGAATTGGAGTGAATAATGCGCGACAGTTTTAACGAAATTAACATAACACCGCTTACAGATATCTTTTTGGTATTGCTGATTATAATGATGGTAATAGCACCTCTTTTAGACCAGCAGGGTTTGAATCTTGCAGTTCCGGAGGTTGTAAATCAGGAGCAGATTGTAAAAGATTCTAAGATTATGAATTTTAGTGTAACTTCTGACAATAAATATTTTTTTAATGACCAAGAAATTGCAGCTGCAGACTTGGAAACAACAGTATCTCAGCATGCAAAAGACTATCCGGACGGTCTTTTGATTCAGGTTGATGATAACGCAGAGCACGGTGCTGTCGTAAAACTCATGGATAGCGCAAGGAATGTTGGAGTTACAAGTATCTCGCTATCCAGATAAGAAGATAAACAGGATGAAAAAGATTTATGTTATTTGAACCTTTTGTATGGATGTTTAAATATAAGCTTTTTAAAAAACATTATTTATACTTGTTTTTATTTACTCTTATCTGTTTATTTATGGCTTTTATTATACCCTATTTGCTAGTAAAATTTATTAATATATTTGGGATTCAGTATTATATAACAATTCTATCAGTTGTTTTAGTTTTAATTCCTTTATTAATACTGCAAGGATACTTCTGGGAACTTACAGAAGCATTTATAGAACGCGATATTGATATTAAATCGGCAAATATATATAATGGCAGAATAAAGGAAATTTTTATTATAGAATTCCCGGAAATTCGTGCATTTAAGCTCATTTGGCGAGGGATTGCATCAATTGTTGCAACATTTCTATTATCGCTTCCTTTCTGGTTTATGATATATTCCGGTAATGTAACAAAGCTTACTTTAGTAAATCAGCTTATATGTTATGTTTTCTGGTGTTTATTCGTTCCTGCTCTTTTGTGGAATTACGCACACAGGGATTCCGTGGTTGCGGTATGGAATCTTAGAAAGGCTATATATTTGATGGGGAATTATCCTTTTAGATATATATGGAAAGTTCTGTTGATAGTCGTAAACTTTGCAGTAGATTATTATGCTTTAACTTATCTTATAAAAATATTTGGCTTATTTTCTCCAGAGATGTCTGTTGTTTATATTCTTAAATTAGCAAGTGTTATTTTATTAGCTACCATAAAATACCTGTACGATATTTATGTGTGCGCATACCTTTTAGGCACTCTTGCACCTGTTGATGAACATTAATTAATCAATTTGAGACAGATATCGTCAAAAATATTAATAGGGCGTATACCTAACTTTGCCTGACGCTTTGCATCTTCAAGAATTTCAATATGCTTTATGAGTTCTACATTGCGAGGATTTGTTTTTAGCAGGGTGAGGATGTAGTTTTGGATACTATCAAGTATCACGTTAACAGGCGTTTCTTTAGATAAATCCTGTAGCTTCTGTGATATATTAAACACATCTTTTCTGTTAAATTCAAAATAATTCGTAAATATACCGTCAATGGCAGAGTAATCATAAGTGACAGTCTCTTTGGACGGCACAAAGAAACATTGTGAACGCGAAATTATTGTTGGAAGTACATCATCAATGTATCTGGTTAAGAAAATAAATGTTATGTTAGGCTGCGGCTCTTCGATTATTTTTAGCAAAGAATTTGAGGTTTCCGCCTGAAAATTAAGTGGATTTAAGCCAGATATATTACCGTCATCATCTCTGTCGCAGAAAATAAATACTCTATGAAATTCAGAGGCAGATACAAGCATCTCTTTTATCATAAGCGACTGTTTGATTGAAATTACTGTTTTTGAATCATCGTCATCTGGCTTATTATCTAGTCTTGATATAGTAAGCACCGCAGGATGTGTTCCTTCTCTTATCCATTTACAATTGAGACATTCACAAGTATCAGAGCGGTCGTTTTTGCAGTTTAGAAGTCTTGCGATTTCCGTTGCCAAAATATACTGAGACTTCAAATCATTGCCATAAAATAATAAACTTTGGGGCAGAGCCCTATTGGAGGCTGTAAGAGCCTGTGTGAAATAATTCGTTAAAAAAGGGTATTTATCTGATAATTGCACACTCAACCTCCGAAATTATATCAAGAACTTCTGCGGATTTAATCCTGTATTCTACATCAAAAAGATTTTCTTTAAGCTTAATTAGGTCTGCAGCCTTTGTATTTTTAAGCTTTGCAATGGTCTGCTTTACCACGAATTCATGCTGGCCTGTAAGCTTTGAAAGCTCAAATGTAGACATAGAAGAGTTTATTTTTAAAAGTATCCATTTTCTTAACATAGTCTGAATTGCAGATAAAAGCTCAAGCGGATGTTTCTTATCCAGAAGTTTTTTAAATTCTAATAATGCTCTATCTTTTTCCCCTTTCATTATTAACTCTGTAAAATTAAATAAATCCTGGTGGGAAATACATATATCCTCTACCATCTTTTTAGTAACAACATTCCCCGGATAAGCAACAAGTTTGAGCTTGTCGAGCTCTGTATTAAAATCCCTTAGATTATTTCCAAGCTGTTCAATCATTAAGGAGAGGGCATCGTTGTTCAGAGAAATTTCTTTTGTTTTTGCGTGTTTTTTTACCCAGTTTGCAATATCTTCTGTTTTATATGTCTTAAATGTAGGAAATTCCTGAGCGTTATATTTTGATAAAATTTTATAAAGTTTTCTTCTTGAATCTAATTTCTTATTTTCATTCCTTGGAAGTTTAACTACAAAAACTATATTAAGCTGGTCCGGATTATTTTTTAGGGCATCTTCAATATCTTCCAGTTCCTTATCATCGAAAAAGTTTTTATTTGATAAAAAATAATCCTCAGCATTAATAATAACAAGCATATCCCCGAACATCATCGGAGGAGTTCTAAGGGCATTGATTAGCGTGGAGTAATCCGGACTGTCAAGTGTTTGAAAGCTCATTGAAATAAAGTCAGGATTAAGCTTAGAGCGCATTTTTTCGATTTCAAGCTCTATATTATAATCTTCATCCCCATAAAAAAAGTATACAGCCATATCTTGATTATACTATAAATATTTACACATCCAAATCATCTTCAGGCTCTTCCTGTTCCGGTAAATCAGGCTCAGCAACCTGCTTGGTCAGTTTTTCATTTAACTCTTGCAATGTAATTGACTTATCCATTTTTTTAAGAGCATTCAAAACCGCTATTTTATAATCAGCATCTGCTTTGTTTTTAGGATTGTCAATAATTTCTCCCATACGGTGCCCTAAATATCCCATTACAACTACGGCAGGGACAAGGATAAAGCTTGTTGACAGTATTGTATGCATATCTATTGTACCAATTTTTACAATACAG
>CALUSZ010000007.1 GCA_944323495.1 Candidatus Gastranaerophilales bacterium | reverse complement strand
TATCCGTTAGCCTGTGCCCATTCAAAATTTGCCATAAATCGTTTGTAATCATACTGTATGTGAGCTCCGACTACACAGAAATTATTATTTCTGTGCCCTGCATCCATACTTCCGCCAATAAGTAATTTCCCGTATTTACCGTCGGTTTTACCCAGAGGTTTTAAATCAACTCTTCCTATAAATTCTGCTCCGGGGAAAAATTCTTGAAAATATGTATCAGAAGAGTATACGCCAAAATCGTAATCAATAAGGCTATAATCTCCGCCGATTCTGGCTCCTAGCTTACGTACGGTACCAAAGTTTCTGGAAATTTGAGAGCGTGCCAAAAATGGCAGTACAAACGGGCCGTAAGCTCCTTCCATACCTACCGGAGGACGTGTGTGGCCGACCATAATTCTATGGTGCGGAATTTTATTGGTTGCAACGTACATATCGGCAAATAAGTTTTGTATAACATTTCTCTCTGAATACGGAGAAATGTTAATCATGACACGAAAATCACCGTTATTATTCTTTAAAAATCCGTCATAGCCGACATTGATTGTATTAATATCATAATGGTTTGTTGTATGTTCAGAACCCATCGAACCTTCTGTAAACTGCAGGCCTATATCACCGTTATATCCTGCCCATAATTGGGTTCTATCCCAGATAGAATCTTCGTCAAACTTATGTGTTAATACATCTTTTAAAAGATAATTTGGAGCATCATATTTATCAACCTCAAGGTGGTAAACGTCTTGAAGTTTTTCTTTCAATGTTTTTTCTTCCGAAACTTTATTTGAAGATACAGAAACAGCTTGAGGGGTACTATCTGCAAGATGCAGGCTGTTTTCTTCACTCCATTCATCTTCAAGAATATCTTCTAAAACAATTTCGCTATACTCATCATCTTTTCTTTGCTGATTCTGAGCCGCTCTTACCGGAGTAATTAGTATTAGTGCTAATAGTGCAAGTAAAATCTTTTTTTTCATAACTACATTCTATATATCTTAAAAAGAAAAGACCAATCTTCCCAGAAAGACCGGCCTTTTCTTTTGTTAATAATTAATTTTGATGTCTGTGTTCTTCTCTTAAATATGCTGTCCAGAAAATAAGAACAACAAATACAAATGCTCCAACAATATTACCTAAAGTTACAGGTATCAAATTGTGAATGAAGAATCCCTTCCAGGTTAAAGTTGCCAATTGATCAGGAGTCATACCTGAAGCTGCAACGATTGAAGGGAAATGTTTCATTAAAATACCGTTTGGTATAAAGAACATATTTGCAACGCTGTGTTCATAACCTGATGCAACGAATGTCATAATCGGGAAGAATATTGCAAATATTTTACCTATAACACGTTTAGAAGTTGATGCCATAAATATAGCAAGACATACTAACCAGTTACAAAGAATACCTCTAAAAAATGCTTCACCAAAGCTTAAATTAATTTTAGAAAAAGCCGTCTGCATTGCAGTCACACCGACAGCATCTCCGCCGTTATGCCCCATTCCGGCACCATAGATTAATCCTGCTAAAAGAATTGAGCCTATGAAGTTTGCAATATAAACAACAGTCCAGCTTCTTAATAATTTCCATAAACTGATTTTTTTCTCCAATACGGCAAATGTCATCATAACATTACCGGTAAACAGTTCTGCGCCTGTTAAAGTAACTAACATCAAGCCTGTAGCGAATGTCATAGCGCCGATAAGCTTTGTAAATCCCCAGCCCATATTAGAATCACCGGTCATAACTGTTAGTGAAACCTGTGCACCAAAAGCGATGAATGCACCTGCTGCAATTGCCAGTGTAAACATTTTTGTTTTGCTGTAATCAGCCTTGCCGGTCATAACTTTATCACTTATTTCGTGTACCGTATCACTTGGTGTAAGGCTGTCAATAGTAGAAATTACTTTTTCTTCTTCCATTTTTCCTTTCTCCTATGAAATTTTTGCTTCCCCTTTAGGCAATAATAATCGAACATAGAATTCCAACGAACTTAAAATCTATGACGGCTAAATGTTTATTACTATTTATAATATAAAATCTTTTAATGTTCTTACTTTTAAACATCCAGCTTCCTAAAAAAGAAGTTTTTGTCTAAATCCTTATTGATAATATCACTTGAAAAAATGATTGCAAGAGGTAAAATCAACTCTGCTTTAAACTAATAGAAAAACCCTGTCAATCGTAATTCCGTGAGGTGTCACTTCTGGCGGATTTACATTTTTCCTATTAGAATTGCGATTAAGGCTCCCATTCTACTTTGTATCCGTTGATTTCTTTAAGATTTCTGATATCAGAGAGATTTGAACCGTCAAATGTGAACTTTCCGCCGACTTCTTTTAAGTTAGGCAAAGAAATTTGTCAGAAATAGAAAAATATGGCTATAAGAATGATGATTACAATTATGTCCGCACTTTAACTGAACATCCTGCAGTGCTGAATGTGTAAGCATTATTAGACACAAAAATTACTTCTTTAGAACAACAATAGGCAAGTTTTCAGTTTGAGCTTTTATTAAATACTCTTCTGGAATATTGTCTAAATCATATGTGAATATTGCAGAGATTTTCGGGTTACTTACCAGCACCTCATTCCAACTGTCATTCCTTAATAATGCATTTCTATCGTATAAAGCTGTATTTCGAGAAAGGAATTTTTTATAAGCTTTGCCGAATTCCGGATCTATTTCCATAATATTTTCAATTGTCATGGTTTGTGAGCCCAATTGTGCTTTAATATTATCCAATCTTTTAATATATTCCGAATCACTGAGACCTAAAATTTTCTTTAAGTTATCGGATATCATCGTTCTATGATAGAACTTTTCTCCTTTATTCTGAAGTGCAAAAATACCGTTTGGTTTATAATATTCAGTCAGCATATCATTAACATTTTTACAAAGTGAAAATATATCATG
>CALUSZ010000006.1 GCA_944323495.1 Candidatus Gastranaerophilales bacterium | reverse complement strand
AAAAGATTAATAATAAACTTAAATTGAAGTTATCCATACTGACCCCCTTTCTAGTCGGAAACTAACCCGAAGTCTCAAATATTTTGCCGGTTAGCTCTTTTCGAAAAGGTATCTTTTACCCTGTAAGATTATTTTACTATAATGTTTTAGGGCTGTCTATTTGGTTTATGTTTGCAAGTACTTAAATCTGCTATACAATGTTGAATAATTTTCATTATTTATTTAAAATGGCTGTATGAATAAAGTTTTAATATGCGGATTGGGAGCGGTCGGACTTACTTTTGCAGTAAAGTTTCGGGGAAAATGTGATTTAAAGATTCTTGTTGATGAGGAAAGATTCAAGCGGTATCAACAAAATAAACCTGTTTTGAACGGCAGGGTTCAAGAATTTGAGTATGTACTGCCTTCAAATACGTTTACCCCTAATATATTTACCCCCCCCGATTTGATTATTATTGCAACGAAGGCGCAAGGGTTAGAGAGTGCAATAAAAAATATCAAAAATTTTGTCGGAAAAGATACGATTATACTTTCGCTTCTAAATGGTATTTCTTCTGAAGAAAAAATTAAGGCGGTATATCCGGAGGCAAATGTTTTAAAATCATATTTTATCGGACATAGTGCCGTAAGGGTCGGCAATTCTGTTACACAGGACGGAGTCGGAGAAATTGTTACGGAAAATAACCCTAAACTTATAAAGATACTGGAAGAGTGCGGAATAAATTATTCCTGCCCTGTGGATATTGATTATTCTATGTGGCTTAAATTTACTATGAATATTTTTTCTAACCAGACGTCGGCAGTTTTGAATATGACATTTGGAGAGTTAAAGCGGAACAAATTTTTTATTGAATTTGCAAAAAAGCTTATTAATGAAGTCCGAATAATTGCAGATAAAAAAGGGATTAAAAATCTTGAGAATTTGGAAACTGATGCCCTGGAGGCGCTCTCTCTTATGTGCGACGAGGGTAAAACTTCCATGCATCAGGATATTCTTGCAGGAAGAAAGACGGAAGTTGATATTTTTGCAGGCGAAATAATTAAACTTGGTAAGAAATTCGGAATACCGACTCCTTACAATCAAGTCCTATATGATTTAATCAAAGTGAAAGAAGAAGATAATGAACATCGCATTCATACCTGTTAGAGGCGGGAGTAAATCGATTCCGCTAAAAAACATAAGAGAAATAAACGGCAAGCCTCTTGTTTATTGGACGGCAAAAGCGTCTAATGATGCAAAATGCATTGATAAGGTTATTATTGCAACCGACAGCAAAGAAATAAAAGAGGTTGTTTCAGGTTTTGGGTTTGAAAAATTGGAGATTTTTGACAGAAATTCAGAAAATGCATCTGATACTGCCTCTACAGAGAGCGTGATGCTTGAATATATAGAAAGCGCTGGGCTTGATAAAAAGGACAATTTCTTTTTAATCCAGGCAACATCTCCGCTTTTGAAATCCGAACATATCGAAGGAATGTACAAAAAATATCTTGAAAGCGGCGCTGACTCAATTTTTTCCGGAGTAGTCGAAAAACAGTTCAAATGGTTTATAAAACCAGAGGGTGTTGTAGAGCCGGTTAATTATGATTATCGTAACCGCCCGCGCAGACAAGAATTTGAAGGATTGGTTGCAGAAACAGGCGCCTGCTATATCAATACCGTTGGAAATATCTTAAAAGACAAATGCAGATTAAGCGGAAACATAACGTTTTACGAAATGCCCGCATATACCGCATACGAACTTGATGAAGAATCAGACTGGATTATTGTTGAAGAGCTTCTTAAGATATACTCTTAGAACTTAAACAGATTTTTCAATTCTTCAGTACTGTTTTTGAGCTGTTCTTTTGTGACGCTCCATTGCTCTTTCGAAGCGTTTACTGCGTCTGTAACGCTTTTTACCGTATTTGAAAAATCTTCGTTTACTGATTTTTTAATCTCTTCAATAGTTTCTTTTGTTGATTTTGTCTCAATTGCGCTTGTATCAACATCTGTAAGCCATTTGAAAGATTTAACGGAACTTGTACTTTCTAAGCCCCCGTTAAACAGGACTTTAAAATCCTTATAGCTTGTGCTGCCGCTTGTAAGAGCAGGGATTGAATCTATATTCTCTCCTTTTGGATTTTCCGTTAAAGCGTTAACTATATTGGCAGTCAATGTTCCAAATTTAGGAATATATCCTAACAGCTTGTCTGCTGAAAGCTCGCCTATCGGCCCGAGTTTTGCAACAGCCGTGCTGTCTAACCTTCCTAATACAGTTACGTTTGTTGTACCGTTAAGGAGATTGTATCTTCCTTTGATATAATAAGCTAAAAGCTTTCCGGAGCTTTTAATCTCTTTTATATCTGCCCAGCCGTCTTTGAAGCTCAAAGTTCCGTCTATATAATCAAACTTTGCCGTATCTGCAAGGCTTGATGAATTAGTAAGCGTAGCTACGGTAGTTTTCATAACACTATTTGTTATAATATTACTTGCATTAAGGAATTTATCCAGCCTGCCGATAGAGCCGAACGCCCCGTTTTTCACGCTGAATGTTACATTACCGTTAAGAGATTTCATCATTTCGTTATAATCTGCAACAAGCATATTAAGTTTTGCATCAAACCCGAGAGTCCCTGATAATGCGTTCTTTATACCGACTGCCCCTTTTACGGCTTTTGATGCGTCCATATTTGCACCTGAAAAATCTATAACAGTTTTTGCATTTGCAAGATTATATTTGATATTACCGGCAATTGTTCCTAAAAATGCAGAGCCTTTGAGGTTTGTAAGACAAAAATCATTGCCCTTTAATTCAAAATCACCTGTTAAATTTTCAGCTTCAATTCCGCCTGATGTAAACTTGGCAAGCGAAGCATTACCGTCTAATATATGTCCGTCAAGGTTTATATTGAGATTATCCATAGTTACGGGAATTTCCGGAATACTTAGAGACGGAATCTGGATTTTTCCTTTTAATATTGGATTCATCATGTTTCCTGTGATCAGAATATTTCCGGTAAACGACATTTTTGATCTGTCAAACATAGGAATAATAATTGCTGATTGCTCGTTTGTATAATATGAAAGATTTAATGTCTGTTTATTCAGGTTAATATCTCCCGAAAGAGTCGATTTTATATCGCCTGTTGTAATAAAATTCAGGCCGATTTTTTCGGTCAAATAGTTTTGAATTTTACCTGAGACGGTTGTGTTAATTTTTTCTATCTGCACTGGAGTCTTAGTAATCTCGATTTCTTCCGGCTTAATATTGGCATTAATTTTAGGGATAGAAACTGCTGCAGCAGGATTAAGAAGCCAAACATTTGAACTCTCAGCGTTTCCTGAGAATGTTTTACCGTCCGAAGTTATATTGACTGTTGTCTGCGGGGCCTTAAGAGTTGTATTAGAAGGTAAATTCTTAATATCAATATTATTAATACTAAGTTTAACGAGCGGATTAATCTTATCCAGCCTTCCTGTAATATCAACATTCATTGATATTAAGCCGGAATTAATATTGTTATCCTTTAATAAAGCGCCCTGCCCGAGTGCTACAAGAAGCCCTTTTAGATTCAGCTTATCCGCAGTAAGGTGCAGGTCGCTTACCGCATCTTCGCTTATTGTACCGTAGAATTTCAGAGGCTGTTTCAGAACTGAAAATCCGATATTTTTTATATTAATATTATTGTTACTTAGTTCAGTATCTGCATTAATATTATCTACTCCTATATTATAGAGCCCGTAATACACGTTAGCAGAAGGAATTTTTAAGTATCCGTTTGATTTTACGGTTTTCATATCCGATTTGATATTGAAATCCGCATCAATTTTCCCGTTTGCACTCAAAGTCTGCAAATCTTTTATGTTAAATATCAGCGCGACATCTTTTATAATCCTTAAAATATTTGCAATCTCTGCTTTGGATTCAAAATTCATATCAATTTTGGGGCTTTTTCCTGTTTTTATATAACCGTCAATTTTTGAAAGTTCATTCTTTTCTGTGTAAATATTTGAAAGTATATTTATACTATCACCCTTGAACTCAACATTCACATCACTTGGAGGCAAATTCAAAATGGAAAGATTGGTAACAGCTGCTTTTCCTGTTATACAATCTTTTGCAATAGTCAAATCCGCATCAGCATTCGCCGTTAGATTACTTTTATACAACCCTTTAAAAATTTCAGTAATATTAACGGGTTCGCTCTCTTTTTGTTTCTCTTCTTCCTGAACCTGCGGATTTGTTATCAATTCATTGAGATCCAAATCAGGCATGATTTTATTCAAAACAGCAAGATTATATTTAAACTGCTCTCTGTCTTTAAAAACAGCTTTTCCAGAAGCTTTTACTTTTACACTTTTATTTAGTATAAAATCGGTAATCTCGGTTTTATCGCCGCTTATTACATACTTATCCTCTCCATTAACAAAAGTTATACTATACCCTCCCGATTTAATGTCCGGAAGATGATTAGATATTTTGAGCCCGAGAGGCAGTGATAAATTTTGTTGTTCTACATTTTCATTCTTTTCAGGACTTTTTTCTTCTGTCTGCGGGAAATATTTTGCAACCTCAAAACTTCCGTCATCATTAATTTTTAGATAAACTTCCGCATTTTCAAGCTGTATAACATCAATTTCAATCTTTCTTGCTAAAAGAGGAATTAACGACATTTTTACTTGGAAATTATCAGAGTCAAAAACCTGCTCATTATCCGGAGTAAGAAGTGTAAACTTTTTGACCTTTAATCCGGCAGTAAGCTTTGGAGTCGTAACAACTTTTACTCCATCAAGATTTGAAACAAGCCCTGTTGCTTTATGAATTTCGCCGTTTATTTTCGGGATATACCCTTCAATAATCGGATTTAATATTAGCGGGGAAATCAAAAATACCGCATAAACTCCAGCCGCAATACTTAAAGATGCAATCAAAACTTTTGTCCAGACCCTTTTGTTCATATAATCCTCTCCTATGTTTCTCTAATTATATTAGAAAGAATGGAATTTGAGAATAGCCCTTATGCTATGTTCTAATACCGAAAATAGGCTGCCTATCATTAAGCTATGTAAACATTTATTTAGTTTTGTAACAATATGCTTGATTTTCCTAAAGTTTTTCAAAAAAAAGCCGATAACACAAATATCCAAAATAAATAAGTTGATTAGGAGTTTGAAGTCGTGAAAAATTTAGTATTAGTGTTTGTGGCATTTGTGTTTTTGGCATGCAATCAGGTTTTTGCATACAGAGTTACTGATTTCTCATCAGATGCAAAAATTATTTCAGCAATGAGACTGCTTGAACGTTCAGGAGATACGGACGTTTTCAGAAATCTTCAGAAATACGGTATGCGTGTTAAGTTTAGTGACCTTTCAATGGTTTCATACAACAAGAGCAAAACTTTTGCTGTAAGCACTTATAATCAGTACGGCACAAGAGTTATATTGATTAATTCAATGTATAAGAATGCACCTGCAGAACAAATTGCCTGCTTAATTGCTCACGAAAGCTATCATACAGGCTACAGTGCAGATTTAGAAGAAGAGACTCTTGCTACACAGAAAGAAGCTGCCTGCTGGTCAAGACTCAAAGTTGCTTCAAAATCTTATCCGGACAACAGACTTACAAGAAGGCTTGATAAATTAAGCGGTTTATATCTTGCATCTAACAGTAATAACAACCTTGTTGAACAAAAAATCGCTGACAGCAGTTTTTATAGAACACAGTTTGGTCTAAATTAAAGCAAAAGCGATAATTTAGAAAAACTATCGCTGAATTATGTGTGTGTATTATATTATAGATTTTAAAAATAAAAGTGTGTGTGTTACTAAAATCAAAAATTAAGCAATTGCTCTAAACTGTTTAGTTTCAGTTTGCGAAGCCTGGTCGTTTTCACGAATCATATTGAAAGTTCTGTATAATTTATAACCGAGAGCTTTCAGAGGGTTTGTATCTACAGAATCTGCGTTTTGAGCAAATTCCTGATTCTGTTGGAACTTGATTGAAGCATTTGGATCTCTCAACATAAGGATTGCATTTTGAGAATCGTTGCTTTTAGATACTACATTATTTTTATGTGTAAAGTTGATATTAGATATTGCGTTAATCATCATTTTAATCACCTCTGTGACCTTTCTGTTGTAATTAAGTGTTTCATTTACACTTCATTCAACAATTTCATTATGCAACATTTAAATTGAAATGTCAAGAGGGGCGAATAGTTTTTGTTAAGTTTTGTGAAATCCAATAAAATCAAGCTTTTAGGGATAAAATGTCAAAAATACACTTAAAAAATAGTCCAACAGGGTAATACCTAATCGGTGTATTTTTTACACTAATTCTTGAACATGACATGCCTTTATTTAATATAACTGTTGTGATATTATTATTTTATGGGGAGAAGTATGCGGGATATTAATAAAAATAAGATGTTTTCCGACCGCCTGATGTGGTTCCAGTGGGGATTCGTTATTGCTGTTTTTCTCTTTATTATTTATTTATTTGCAGTACAGGTATTAGATGTAAAACACTTTAGAGTCAAAGCTAAAAACCAAAGAAGAGCAAGCTCCTTTGTCATGCGGGGAGATATTTATGATAGAAATGGCATAAAACTCGCTACAGATACTGTTTATTTTGATATATTCGCAAGAAAAGAGGATTTTGTCCATACTCCGGAAGAACTGGCAAAAATGCTTGCTCCTATATTAAAAATATCACAGGTTGACTTAACAGAAAAATTAAGGCAGGACGTTTCTTTAATATCTCTAAAAAAGAATGTGGACAGACATACAAGAGATAAAATCGCAAAATTAAACTTGAGAGAAATCCCGATGGATAAAAAAAGTATAAGAACATATCCACAGGGAACTCTGGCTGCACATGTCTTAGGGTATTACAATTTTGACGCAGACGTAGCATCTGGAGTCGAACTAACCGCTAAAGATAAACTGGAAAGTGTTACAAAATCCTCTGATATTGAAGTTACCCCAAAGGGAAAAGTTATATACGACCTTACAACAGACCCTGTTGCCGCTACAAAACCGGTTAAGGGGGAAGATGTTACTTTAACTATTGATGCTGCCGTTCAACATGTTTGCGAAAAAGCTCTTATGAAGGCAATTGAAAAATTTAAAGCGCAAAGAGGTGCTGTTATTGTTATGAACCCGAGAAACGGGGAAATCTTAGCTTATGCAGTTTATCCTTATTTTGACCCTAATAATTTTAAAAGCGCTACAAGTTTTCAAATAAAAAACTGGACTTTAACTGACATTTTTCCGCCAGGGTCTACTTTTAAAATTATTACTGTTGCGTCTGCCATGGAGCTTGGAAAAATTAATAAATACACTAAAGTTAATGATACCGGGAAAATTAAAGTAGGCTGGTGGACAATAAAAAATTATGATTACAACAGACACCCAAACCCCGGTATGATTGATTTAGTATACCTTTTTGAACACTCAAGCAATGTAGGTTCTGTTATTGTCGCACAGATGATGAGCCGGTTTGAATATTATGGCATGCTAAAAAAATTCGGCTTTGGAGAAAAAACAGGTATTGATCTGCCCGGCGAATCTGTAGGGCTTTTGAAATCGCCTTCCAGATGGGATAGCTCTGACCATGCTTCAATGGGTTACGGATACGGTTCTTCTGTCACTGCAATGCAGATGGTATCCGCAGTAGCAGCTATTGCAAACGATGGGATAAGAATTACACCGCATGTGATTAAGTACTCTCCTGAAGAAGAAGCTGTAAAAATTAAGAAAACACCGGTTATGACACCGGAGCATGCCAGAGCTGTTACAGAACTCTTAACAGAAAGTATTAACAGAGGAAAATCTCCGATTAAATCCGACAGTTTTAATATTGCTGCTAAAACCGGAACATCAATTAAACCAAAAGAAAACGGAACCGGATATACTAATAAATTATATACTTCTATTGTAGGATATATGCCCTCATCTGACCCGCAAGTCCTGATTTATGTTATAGTGGATTCCGCACAGGGTGGAGAAATTTGGGGAAATACAGTGGCAGCACCTATATTTAAAGAAATTTCTACGCAAATATCACATATTTTAAATTTACAGCCTGATAAATAATGGGAGGATAATATGAGACTGGATACATTAGTTAATAATATTAATTATATAGAACTCGTTAACATGGATGATTTGTCTGAAGAAGTTACAGGAATTTCCTATAACTCTAAAAAAACACAACCCAATGATATTTTTGTGTGTTTGACAGGCGAACACGTAGACGGACATGAATACGCTGAAGAAGCAGCAGCTAACGGAGCAAGGGTTTGTGTGGTCGAAAGAAGGCTGAATTTTGATATTCCGCAGATTGTTGTAGATGATACGACAGAGGCAATTGCACAAATCTCAGATCTGTTTTATTCATCACCATCTAAAAAACTTAATATAATTGGGGTTACCGGAACTAATGGTAAGACTACAGTTACACATCTTATCCAAAAATTATTCGAAGCACAGGAGCAAGAATGTGCTTTAATAGGTACGTTAGGGCACAAGTTCTTTTCTAAAGACACATATCATGATGCAAAACATACCACTCCGCAGGCGCCGGAATTACAAAAGATTTTTTATGAGATTAATGAAAAATGCATAAAAAATGTTGTAATGGAAGTTTCATCACACGCGCTTGCACAGCATAGAGTCGATTATTGCGACTTCAATGGAGCTGTCCTTACTAACCTCACGCAGGACCATTTGGATTTTCATATCACAATGAATAATTACTTTAAAGCAAAGGCAAAACTATTTGAGGGTTTAGTATCCGGTGATTTTGCAGTAATTAACGCAGATGATGAGTATGCAGGACGATTTATGGAAGTTATTTCTCCAACGGTTAATCTGTACACATACGGAATAAACATGCCGGCTGATGTTCAGGCAAAAGATGTTGAATTCAAACATGACGGCGCTTCTTTTACTTGTGTTATCAAGGATAAAGAATACCGCGTTAACCTGAAGATGAACGGAATGTTTTCTGTTTATAATGTGCTTGCAGCTCTAACAACAGCAATCGCTCAAAAATTTGATATCGAAAAATCTATTAAAACACTTGAAGGAATGGGCGGTGTTGCAGGAAGATTTGAAATAATAACTAACAAGCCGACTGTTATAGTAGATTACGCGCACACCCCTGACGGGCTTGAAAATGTTCTAAAAGCCGCAAGAGATATTACTCCAAGCGATGGAAAACTTATTTGTATATTCGGCTGCGGAGGTGACAGAGACGCTACAAAGAGACCTAAGATGGGGAGAATTGCAGAAGAATCTGCTGATAAAGTTATTGTAACAAGCGACAACCCGCGCTCTGAAGACCCGCAGCAAATTATTACGGATATACTTGCAGGGTTTAAGAGCGTAAATGATGTTATTGTAGAACCTGATAGAGAGCTCGCGATTAAAGAAGCTCATAAAATAGCCGGTGAAAAAGATGTAGTGCTTGTGGCAGGAAAAGGACACGAGGATTATCAGATTCTTGCAGATGAGACAATACATTTTGATGACAGAGAAAAGGTAAGAGAAATCTTTTGCGAGGGATAAAATGAAAACTCCTCTATTAATAGAACAGCATTTTCATGGTGCATACGGCGTTGATTTTAATAAAGCCGGGGTAAATGAAATTATTGAACTTGCCTCCAAGCTTAGAGAGATTGGAATCGGTGGTTTTTTCCCGACTCTTGTTACTGATTCCATTGAAAATACAAAACGCCAGATTGGTATTATTAAAGAGGCTTCCAAATTGTGCAGAGGAATTTTAGGAATTCATCTTGAGGGTATATTTATTAACCCTAAGAAAAAAGGGATTCACAATCCGGAACACTTTTTGCCTTTGACAGTTGAGAATTATCAAAAAATTGAAGATGATTTTATCAAAATCGTTACCCTTGCACCTGAACTGGACGGGGGATTGATTGAGTATTTACACTCTAAGGGGGTTAAAGTTCAGGCCGGACATTGCATAGGTGGATTCAATAGCACCATTGACGGCGCAACACATACTTTTAATGCAATGTCACCTGTAACACATAGAGGAGCTTCTACTGCTTTATCAGCGCTTATCGAGGACAGCGTTTTTGCGGAAATTATTGCAGACGGTATTCACGTAAGCGATGAAGCATTAAAATTATTTTTTAAAGCAAAGCCTATAGATAAAGTAATCCTTGTAAGTGATGCACTTCCTATAACATACAGCGATATAAAAGAGACAACATTTGCTGATTCAAAAATTTTCTATGACGGTAACAGAGCAACTTCTGCTGACGGAACAATTGCAGGAAGCACAAAACTCCTGCCGGAAATTATTAAAATTTTAGCAGGGAAAGGACTGTTTAAGCCTGAATATATTGAAAATGTCTACAGCTACCATAATCTTGATTTTATCGGCGAAATCGAGTGGGACGACGAGTTTAATATATTGACAATTCACTCAGGTAACAATTGACAAACAGGACAAAATCGTAAATAATATTAATGTAGGGCGGAGCTCCTAAGAGTTAAGCTAGACTTAGAAGCCCTCTGCACCCTACAGTTGATGTAATTTTAATGCTATTACTGCGACTGAGAATGCTAGTAATAGCATTATTATTTTGTCAACCATAGCTTGCCTCCTTTCGTCCAATTTCTCTGAAAATTGTGTGTGACGAAGTTGCATTGTGCAAGCCCTACTGCATTTATTTTATCAAATGTTTATATAGAAGCCTATATTAATAGGAAATTATATTAATAATTTTATATTTGAATGTACGCCTTAAAAATCTTATTTGAAATTGTATCATCAAAGGCTTGTTGAATATTTTCAAGAGAGTAAGTTGTCGTAAGATTTTTTACATTGACTTTGCCCGTGGTTAGGAGTTCATATGAATCCTTTAAGTCCTGAGGAGACGGAGAATAGCTTCCGAGAACGGTTAATTCTTTATAATATATTTCATTGTTTGGATAGCCGTTATTGTTTGGTGTGCTTGAGAAAACTAGGATTTTTCCTCCCTGACGGACGGTTTTGAGCGCCGTGTCAATCGCTTTATCAGCACCTGAAGTCATAAATACGCAATCAACACCGTAATCTTGTGTTTTTTCTTTGATAATAGAGTCAAATTCATCAAGGTTTTTAGAGCTGAACGCTTGAAGTCCCATTTTATTTGCAAGTGATATTCTCTCCGGAATCAGGTCGCAGGCAAAAACCTTGTATCCCAAAGCTTTTAAAGCTTCACCCATAAGAAGTCCTATTGAACCTAAGCCTACAATTAAAGCTGTATCGCCAGGGATAAGAGCGCATCTTTTTATTGCTCTTATACAACAGGCAAGAGGCTCATAAAATGAGATTTCCTCATCACTTATACCCGAAGGAACTTTATATGCAACATTTTTTAAGTGTTCTTCCGATACAAAAACTTTTTCGCTGAATCCGCCCGGGATAATATTAGTTTTTTTAAAATGCATACACATAGAAACATTTCCGTGTCTGCAATATTTGCACTCTCCGCATGGAATATGGTGAGAAGTTACGATTTTATCTCCTGATTTAAAATCAGTATCAGAATTTATTTCAATAATCTCCGCAACAATTTCGTGCCCGAGAACAGCGCCATCGCGTACAATTTTATGCTTGAATTTTACTATATCAGAACCGCAGAGCCCACACCCTAAAACACGCACTATCGCGCCTTTTCTGCCGTCTAATTTTATATCTTCAACATCTTTTATAACTATTTTATCCTGATAAACCTGCGCTGTTTTCATTAGTATTCTCCCCTAACTCTTGCAAATTTTGTGTTTGCATAAAAATATTTTAAAATCTGATACGCGTTATATCCGCGCTTAGCCAGATTATTTGCGCCATATTGGCTCATTCCGACTCCATGTCCGTTTTTCTTTATCCCATCATCAAAAGACGGAACCGATTTTAAAAACGGTAAATCCGCAGACCAAACCTGCCCTCCGGTTCGGGTTTTACCACCTGCAGATGCCGAATAATATGCGGGAACAATTTTTCCCTGACATACCAGAACAATACCTTCTGTTTCTTTTACGGCATCATTGGTATTTGATTTCTCTGCACTTGCTCCCCCGTAAGCCTGATCTTCCGGCGTATCTTTTAAGTCATATCCGTATTTGGCGCGCTTGCCCATATTTGCAATAGCATAACTTCTGGCGGCAATTGCCTGCGCCTTATGTGCTTCGTGTTCCCAGCCGGAAGGCATTTCAGAAGGTACAACCCCTTGAAGATACTTTTCAAGAGGAATATCATTCATTACAGTTAATCCCATTCCGTCATTTATGACCTTAAAATGCCCCCTGTACCATTTCCGCTTTACACTCACAAAACCGTTTTCTTCAGGCTTAATCACAATTTTACTTGCATTCATTTTTTTCCACTGTCCGTCAACCTTTATTGCAATAACCCCGCGGTAAGGTTTCATCTCATAACCCTTCATCTTTTCCATTACAAAAATTAATTTGTTAGTATCACAATTGATTATTTGTGCGGAAGTGGAAGCTCCTATAAATGTTTTATTTACATGAGTCTGAAGCCCTATTTTTATTGCAAAACAAGGGCAACATAAAAATATAAATGTAAAAATTAATGTAAGAGCTCTTCTAATCCCCATAAAATTATTATACATCAAATCTTTTCCATGTATAATTAAAGAAAAATGGAGAAATATAAATGAGTAAGTATTTATTGGAAGTAGGCGTGGAGGAATTGCCGTATA
>CALUSZ010000005.1 GCA_944323495.1 Candidatus Gastranaerophilales bacterium | reverse complement strand
GTATTGAAAAAAGACGTCAGGTTATTGATTATGTTACTCAAAAATACGGTGAGGACAGAGTCTGCCAAATTATTACATTCTCTACTTATGCACCAAAGGCAGCTTTTAAAGGTGTCGCACGTATTTTAAAAGTTCCGTTTGCAGAAAGTAACAGACTTACTGGCTTGATTGAACCGGCAATAGAGTTAGCTCAGGCAACAAATCCAAAAGCTAAATGGATAAAGGACGCCATTCAAGTTGAAGGTTCTGAACTTAGAAAATTATATGATGAGGATTATCAGATTTCGAACCCTGAAACAGGCAAAAGTGTAAGTTTTAAAAAGCTTATAGATATGTCAATGGCAATCGAAGGCTTAAAGTGCGGAACAGGTACACACGCTGCCGGAGTTATAATCTCGCACGCGCCTTTGGATACAATAATCCCTGTTCAGCCGTCAAAAGACGGAATTGTACAGACAGGTTATCCGCCTCATGAAGTTACAGAAGTTCTTTCTCTTCTTAAGATGGACTTTTTGGGCTTAAGAAACCTTACAATGATTTATAAAACCGTTGATATGGTTAAAAAATACAGAGGAGTTGATATTGATATAAATAATATCCCTCTTGATGATAAAGAGACCTATAAAATGCTAGTTCGCGGAGAAACCGTAGGTGTATTCCAGCTGGAATCTCAAGGTATGATAAACCTCGTAAAACGCCTAAAACCTGACGTATTGGAAGATTTTGGCGCTCTTGTTGCTTTATTTAGACCGGGGCCTTTAGGTTCGGGTATGGTTGATGAGTTTGTTGCAAGAAAGCACGGGGTTAAAAAAGTAACTTATGCTCACCCGCTATTAGAGCCGATATTAAAAGATACATACGGAACAATTGTTTATCAGGAACAGATTATGCAGGTGTTCCAGACTCTTGCGGATTATTCGCTCGGAGAAGCTGATATCGTGCGCCGTATGATGGGTAAAAAGAAGGTAGAAGAGATGCAGAAGCAGAAAGGCCGCTTTATTGAGCTTGCTTCTACAAGACACGATATGAAACCTGATGATGCAGCGGCTTTATTTGAACAAATAGAAGCATTCGCTTCGTACTGCTTCAACAGGTCTCACTCTGCTGCTTATGCGTTTGTTGCTTATCAGACAGCATATTTAAAATGCCACTACCCTGTTGAATATCTTTCTGCACTGCTATCAAGCGTATCTGACAATAAAGACCAGACACAGCTTTATATAGAAGAGGCTCAAAAATACGGTATAAAAGTTCTTCCGCCGGATATCAATAAATCTTATCTTGAATATACTCCGGACGGCGATAATATAAGATTCGGGCTAGCAGCAATTAAACAGGTTGGAGAACCCGTAGTAGAAGCAATTATTAAAGAAAGAGAGGAAAATGGCGAATTCTCAAGTATTTTTGATTTCTGCAAGAGAGTTGACGCTAAATTTGTTAATAAAAAATCACTGGAAGGCTTGATTAAGGCCGGTGCATTTAGCAATATTGAAAAAAGCAGAAAACAGCTTTTCGATAATATTGAACATATTCTTGATGTAACCTCAAAAGAGGCAAAGGATAGAGCAATGGGGCAAGTAAGTCTGTTTTCAGCAATGAGTGCAGATGACAGCTTTACAAATGTTCAATATCAGCTTACCGGAAGCGATAAAGAGTACACTGATAAAGAAATCCAGCAGTTTGAAAAAGAGTTCCTCGGATTTTACGTAACATCGCACCCTCTGTTTTCAATAAGAGATAAAATGCAATTTCTTATGACTCACAGGGTTTCAGAACTTGCAGAATTGAAAGAAGAGGAAGAAGTAACCATCTGCGGGCTAGTAACTGCTACAAGACAGATTCCTACCAAAAAAGACCCGACAAAATTTCTCCGCTTTGTTACAGTTGAGGATTTAACCGGTAAAGTTGATTGTGTTTGCTTCCATAAAAAACTAATGGAGTATGGTGATATGCTTCAAATGGATAATAAGGTCGTTATTACCGGTAAAATCCAGCATAGGGGAGAAGACCAGATAAGTCTGCTTATTGATAATGTAAAATCTGTTGAAAACTCTAACATTGTAACAGTTAATTTAAAAAAAGAAGTTAAATACGAAGAACTCTGCGGGATAAAAGATATTTTAGCAAAACATCACGGAGATGATCCTGTTATGTTTAAGCTTCCCGCCATAGACGGTTATAGCTCAAAGATATTAACCTCTCCTATGTTTTGGGTTAATTCAACAAATGATTTGGTTAATCACATGAAGCAGTATTTCCCTGATGATGTAGATGTTTCAATACGTTCGCTTGATCAGCCGCTTGAAGTTTAAAAACAACAGCTCCTGCTAGATATAAGCAGGAGCTGTAAATTATTATAATGATTATTATTAGCCTAATCCGAATGTCGGTGCTGAATTCTTTATTTCTTCGCTGCAAGCTTGTTTGATACTGTCGAGTCTTGCTCTTGCATCGGCTAATTGAGTTTCACAAGATGACATATCTAAGTCAATGTCAGTTTCTTCAGCTTCTAATGGTAACAATGCTGCGTTTTGTTCTTCTTCAAGCTGTGCCTTATATGCTTCTGTCCAAACTGATACATTTGATTCATACTGGCTTGCCATTTGCTGTGCCATAAATTGAGCCTGTGATTGCTGCTGCTGTGCCATTTGCATTGCCTGCATAAATGCGGTTACAGTAGCTTTATCATAATTGCCATTGCCGTATTTACCAGTACCTTTATTATCATCACCAATATTTTCTTTCAAGCCGGTAGTCATATAATCAGTCATCATTGCATTATACTGTTCTTGGGAGAATGCACTGATTGTTTGATCCCCAATAGTAATATCTTTACCACCATTTGCTAGCATACCAGCCATTTGATTAGCAACAAATGATGTAATACCACTGAAACCACTCATAGGGTTGAACATCTGATTTTGCATGCCCAATCCCATACTGTTAAATATACTATTCTTAGCTTGACTTGCCCAGAGTTGTGCTTGTTTTTCAGCGTTAGTTATTTTACTTGAGTACATCTTTTGTACTTTTTCAATATTCTTAGCTATCCGCTCTTTACGGCTAGACAGCTGAGTCTGGCGTAAAGTTAATTTGTTAACTTTACGTTGAAGCCTCATTTTTTCATATACTAATAATAGAAATGCCATTTTGTGCTGTCTCCGTAATTTTTTTATACTCTTATATATATTAAGTATATTTCTTACTGAAAATTTCACATGTTTAACAAAATCGTTACAAAACTTTACATAAAATTTAGTTACAAAAATTTACATTAATAATATAATATTTTTGTGAAGTATAAAAAACTAACTAGGGAACAAATTTTAATATCACTGGATAGACTTACCAGATTTAAACAAACCAAAGAAAAATACTTAAGAGTTTTTTTTGATATTATTAGTAATAACTTGCTGGAGCCAAAATATAAAAGAAGCGAGCTCGAAAATTTAAAGGCAGAGGAAATAAAATTTTATATTGAGGAAGTTTTTAATAATTCTATTGATAATGTTAATACAGATTTTAGTATTAATAAAAAATTGATGGAATATGAAAATTCTGTTTTTAAGAATGATGAGTTTACAAACCGGCTTCTAGATAACAAAATTAATTATAAAGGCGTGCTGAGTTTTATTGATACTCACTCTGTTGTTAATCTGAGATGGCTAAAAAGCCTGAATGAATCTGATAATCTGGCTCAAAATCGGCAAAATCATTATCTTAAATTCCCGATAGAGAAAGTTATACTGGTAGAGGGGCTTACTGAAGAGATTTTATTACCGGCGTTTGCAAAATTTCTGGGGTATGATTTTTACCGCGAGGGCGTGCAAATTATACCGGCCGGAGGTAAAAATCAGGTCGTTAAGATGTATTATTCTCTATCAGAAGAACTTAAAATTCCTATATTTTTACTTTTGGATAAAGATGCTGAGGAAAATATAAGTCAA
Organism: Candidatus Gastranaerophilales bacterium; assembly: GCA_944323495.1. The sequence continues at coordinate 22,065 of CALUSZ010000005.1, read as the reverse complement.
ATAAGGCCAAAATTACGGGAACAGGATAAAATCCACCTTGTATCCAGCGGAGAATTTGAGGATATGCTTCCGGAATCACTAATAATCAAGGCTTTTAACTCTCTTAACAAAAATTTTAGCGCAATCACGGAAAGTGATTTTCAAAAGGAGCTTTCGCATGTTGAGAATCTTGAATTGATATATAAAAACAAGGGGCTTCATGAGTTCAAAAAAGCTGATTTTGCCAAGCTGATAAGAGAAAATATTACTGAAATAACAGATATTTCACCTGAAATTTCTGAAATAATAAGGGAAGTTTCCTATGGGAATAAAACTCTTGACACTAAGATTTGTTCTTGATAATATTAGTCACGTGGGTAGTCCACACGCCGAAATAAAGGTTGTAAACAAATTTAATACAATATGCGCTTGTAGCTCAGCAGGTAGAGCACTCCCCTTTTAAGGGATAGGTCGCGCGTTCGAATCGCGCCAAGCGCATATTTTTATGTTATAATTTACTTATGCCATTTGAGTTTGAGAAGCAAAATATAAAAGATGTTATACTTATAAAGCCGAGAGTTTTTGGTGATAACAGAGGCTTTTTTCTTGAAAGCTATAAAAAATCCGAATTTGAGCGTAATGGTATAACAGCTGATTTTGTGCAGGACAATCATTCAAGGTCTGTTAAGGGTGTTTTAAGAGGGTTGCATTTCCAAAGAGCGCCGTATGAACAAGCAAAGCTTGTTAGATGCACAAAAGGAGCAATCTATGATGTTGCTGTTGATATAAGGAAAAATTCTCCAACCTTTGGAAGATATGTTAGAGTAGAGCTTAGTGAGGATAATAAGCATATGCTCTATATTCCGGAAGGGTTTGCGCATGGCTTTGTTGTATTATCAGATGAGGCAGAGCTTTTATATAAAACAGGCTGTGAGTACGCTCCTGAATATGATGCGGGTATTAGATGGAATGATAGTGATTTAGGTATTGACTGGGGTATAGATTTTGAGCCTGTATTATCTGAAAAAGATAAAAAATTGCCGTTTTTAAAGGAGTTGAGATGAAATTACTTGTAACCGGCGGAGCAGGATTTATTGGAAGTTGTTTTATCAGGCATATGTTTAATAAATATCCTGATTATAAAATAATTAATCTTGATGCGCTTACTTATTGCGGGAATTTAGAGAATTTAAAAGACATTGTGAACCATAATTACACCTTTGTAAAGGGAAATATTTGCGACAAGACTCTTGTTGAAGAACTTATAAAAGATGTTGATTGTGTAGTAAATTTTGCGGCGGAATCGCATGTTGATAATTCAATTAGTAACCCAGAAGTATTTATAGAAACAAATGTGAAGGGAACTCTAAACTTGCTTGAATCAGCCAAGAATGCCAAAATAGAGCGTTTTTTGCAGGTATCTACTGATGAGGTTTACGGGAGCTTAGGGAAAGACGGGTATTTCTATGAAACAACACCGCTTGCACCTAACAGCCCTTATTCTGCAAGCAAAGCAAGCGCGGATTTATTAGTAAGAGCTTATTATGAAACCTATGGCCTTCCTGTCTTGAATACTAGATGTTCAAATAATTACGGGCCATATCAGTATCCGGAAAAATTAATCCCGTTTTTTATCTCAAAACTTTTGAAAAACGAAAAAGTGCCCGTATATGGAGATGGGTTAAATGTTCGGGATTGGCTTTATGTTTACGACCATTGCGAAGCAATAGATGTTGTTTTGCATAAAGGAAGAGTCGGAGAGGTTTATAATATTGGCGGACATAATGAGAAAACTAATCTAGAAATAACTAGATTAATTCTAAATGAAATGGGGAAAGATGAGAGTTACATAGAATTTGTGAAAGATCGTCTCGGTCATGACAGGCGTTATGCAATTTCAAATGACAAAATAACAGGAGAGCTTGGCTGGCAACCTTCCGTTACATTTGAAGAAGGTATAAAAAAGACGATACGCTGGTATTTGGACAATCAGGATTGGATTAAGAAAATAGAGGAGAAGCTGTGAAAGTTCTTGTAACAGGTGCTAACGGAATGCTTGGACAGGATTTGTGTCCTATTCTTGAAGATAACGGATATGAGGTTATTGAGGCTTCGCATTCAGTACTTGACGTTACTCTGGAGGAGAATATTGTTAAATATTTTGAGGAGACTAGGCCCGATTTAGTTATTCACTGTGCTGCTTATACTAATGTTGACGGGGCTGAAACCAAATATGAAAAAGCTTATTTAATAAACTCAAAGGGTACTGAAAACATTGCTAAAGCCTCTGAAAAATTTGGAGCTGTATTAGTTTATATCTCAACAGACTATGTGTTTGACGGGCAAAAAGGGGCGCCTTATAATCCTGAGGATAAACCAAATCCTATTAATAATTACGGGCTTACAAAGCTAAAGGGCGAAGAGGCTGTAAAGCAGTTTTGTTCTAAATATTATATAATAAGAACAAGCTGGCTCTATGGTCATCATGGCAAAAATTTTGTAGAGACAATGCTGTCACTTAAGGACAATAATGAAATAAAAGTTGTTGATGATCAAATAGGCTGTCCTACCTGGACAGTAGAGCTTGCCGAAGCTATAGTAAAAATTATACATAGGCCATACGGAATTTATCATGCCTGTTCAAGCGGAGAAACCAGCTGGTATGAGTTTGCAAAGGAAATTTTTAAGCTTCAGGATTTAGAGGTTAATCTTTTACCTTGTAAAACAGAGGATTATCCGCGTCCGGCAAGGAGGCCGAAATACAGTGTTATGGATAATAGCGGGCTTATAAAAAATTGGAAAACAGCATTGGAAGATTATTTATCATTAAGAGTTGAGGATTAGAATATGAAAGGTATAGTTTTAGCAGGCGGTTCAGGAACAAGGCTTTATCCGAGTACAATAGCTGTATCAAAGCAGCTTCTGCCTGTTTATGATAAACCGATGATTTATTATCCGATATCGGTTCTAATGCTTGCAGGTATCAGAGATATTTTGATTATTTCAACTCCTGAAGATTTAGGAAATTTTAAGAAACTTTTGGGTGACGGTTCGCAATTCGGCGTAAAATTTTCTTATGAAGAACAGCCAAAACCTGATGGACTAGCTCAGGCCTTTATTATTGGTGAAGAGTTTATAAGAGGCGATTCGGTTGCATTAATTCTCGGTGATAACATATTTTACGGTCAGAGCTTTTCTTCTATGCTTAATAAGGCTGTTAATGAGGCTGATAGAGGGGTTGCAACTATTTTTGGATACAAAGTCAAAGACCCGCAAAGATTTGGGGTTATAGAATTTAATTCAGAAGGAAAAGCTGTATCAATAGAAGAAAAACCGGAGAATCCAAAATCGAGCTTTGCAGTTACCGGGTTGTATTTTTATGATAATAAAGTTGTAGAATACGCGAAAACTCTAAAGCCTTCTGCTAGAGGCGAGCTGGAAATTACTGATTTGAATAAAATATATCTTAGTGAAAACAAATTGAATGCAGAGCTTTTCGGGCGAGGATTTGTCTGGCTTGATACAGGTACTCACAGTTCACTTTTACAAGCAGGACAATATGTTCAGACGATTGAAGAAAATCAGGGGATTAAGATTGCCTGTCTGGAAGAAGTTGCTTATAGAATGGGATTTTTATCAAAAAATGATGTATTAAAACATTTACGGGTGTATAATGAATATTATTCATATATAAGAGAGTTGGAGTGATGAGAAAAAAAATTAGTATTCTGGGTTCTACCGGTTCAATAGGGAGACAGGCCTTAGAAGTTATTGAGGGATTAAATGATAAGTTTGAAATAGTTGCGCTTACAGGCGGAAGTAATACGGATTTATTAAATGAACAGATAAGAAAGTTTAAGCCTAAATATGCTTATGCTTCTGATATTAAAGCTATAGAAGGCGCAAAACCTCTTTCTTTAGAAGAAATATGTTCTAATAAAGAGAACGATATTATTCTTGTAGCTGTATCAGGGAAAATCGGTTTAAAACCAACAATTACAGCAATAAAAAATGGAATAGATATAGCACTTGCCAATAAAGAAACCCTTGTTATGGCAGGTGATATAGTAATGCCGATGGCGCGTAAAGAGAGAGTAAATATAATTCCTGTTGATAGCGAACATTGTGCAATTCATCAATGTATAAAAGATATTTTGCAGGTTGAAAAGCTTATTATAACAGCTTCCGGAGGGCCATTTTTAAGAAAAACCATTGATGATATGAAAAATGCAACTGTAGAAGAGGCTCTTGCACACCCAAGGTGGCATATGGGCAAAAAAATTACCGTTGATAGCGCGACTTTGATGAATAAAGGATTAGAAGTTATTGAAGCGCACCATCTCTTTGGAATGGATTATCATAAAATTGAAGTTGTAGTACACCCGCAAAGCATTGTGCATTCAGCAATCGAATATGTTGATGGAAGTGTTATAGCACAGCTGGGTCTTCCGAGTATGCATATTCCGATACAGTATGCAATAACTTATCCTGAGAGATATAAAGGGATTAAATCAAAAAGTTTCAGCTTTTCAGAAATTGCGCGGCTAGATTTTGAAAAGCCTGATCTGAAAAAATTTAAAGCTCTTGATTTAGCTTATTCTGCCGGTCAAAAGGGCGGTTCTGCACCGGTATGTTTAAATGCGGCAAACGAAGAGGCTGTTTTTGCTTTCTTAAACGGTCAAATTAAACTCTTTGATATCGTCGAGATTACAGAAGATATGATGAAAGAGCATAGAACATTAAAGAATATCGGGCTTGACGATATTTTTGCGATTGATAATGAAATAAGAGTTAAGGCAAGAGAGAGAATTAAGAAGATTAGTTTATGAGCATTGAAAAAGTCAGAAATTATTTTAAAAAATATAATTTAGAAGATAGAATACTGGAATTTGATGTTTCAAGTGCAACGGTAGAATTAGCTGCAAAAGCCTTAGATGTAGAACCGGCAAGGATTGCAAAGACATTGTCTTTTAAATCTGATGACGGCTGTATTTTAATTGTCTGTGCAGGAAATGTCAGAATAAATAACAAGAAATTTAAAGAATATTTTCATATAAAAGCAAAAATGCTAACTCCTGATGAAGTTTACAAATACACAGGACACGCTGTAGGCGGAGTTTGTCCGTTCGGGATAGATAATAGTCAGGTAAAAATTTATACAGACATTTCTTTAAAAGATTTTTCAACAATATTTCCGGCCTGCGGAAGCAGCAATTCTGCTATAGAGCTAAGCTGTGATGAACTGTATAAATACTCTTCAAGCCTCGGCTGGGTTGATGTTTGCAGCTAAAATAATATCCAATACCTGTTTAAAATCTTCTATCTTAGAATCAGCCGTTAGTGAAATTCTAAGTCTGGAGCTTCCTTCAGGAACCGTTGGAGGCCGAATTGCAGGTATATAAAAGCCCTCGGCGCGAAGTTTTTCCGAGACCTTTATTGTATCTTCATTGGCTCCAATAACTATTGGAATAATATGGGTTGTTGATACTGTATTCAGCCCTAAATCGGTAATATATTTGTGTACATATTGTACAAGTGTATTTAGTTTAGCCTTTTGCTTCTCTATATAATCACGCTTTTCCGTTAATAACCAGTTTGACCAGGCTATATTTAAAGGCGGAATTGAGGTTGAGAATATAAAAGAACGGGCTTTGTTTATTAAATAGTTGATTATATCTTCGCTTGAGACACAAAAAGCCCCAAAGGAGCCGACAGCTTTTCCAAATGTGGCAGTTACAATATCTATATCCCCTTCGAATCCGACTCCTGCGAGAGTTTTCCCGTAGGCACAAAAAGCGTGCGCCTCATCTATCATTAAAAGACAATTGTATTTGTTTTTAAGCTCTATTAGCCTGTCTAAATCAGCAACATCGCCGTCCATACTAAATACTGACTCACTAACAATCAACGCCCTTTTATATTTATCTCTCTTTGAGATTAGAAGCTTTTCCAGAGCCTCGTAGTCAAAATGCTTATACCTGAAAAAATCACCGTCAGAAAGGCGCATTCCGTCAATTATGCTTGCATGGTTCAATTTATCAGAAAAAACAACATCACCTTTTCCGATAAGAGCTGATATCACACCCAAATTGCACTGATAGCCCGTATTAAAAATTAACGCCGTTTCTTTATTAAATATTTTAGCAACTGTATTTTCAAGAGCTTTATACTCCGGAGAACTACCCGTAAGAAGCCTTGCTGATGCTGTTGACATTAAATGGTTAGAATTTTTGAAAAATTCGTGTCTTAAATCAGATTTTGTGCTTATCCCAAGGTAATCGTTAGAGGCAAAATTTATATATTCATTTCCGTCAATTACAATTTTACCGTCAGATTTAGACTCAATATTGGGGATACTGCGCAATTGTCCCTTATTTTTTAGCGATTCCAACTCCTGTTTTATCATTTAATATATCTTTCGCTTTTTCCAACTGTACATCTTTTTTATTATCAATAAAGAAATCAAATTCATTCCCTATTTCTATATCCGGTTTTATACCTAATTTATTGATATCAGTGCCGTTAGGCGTCAAATATCTTGCAATCGTAATATTTACTCCTGTTTGGTTTGGAAGCGGTACAACTTTTTGTACAAGTCCCTTACCAAATGTCTTTGTACCGACTAATGTTGCTTTGTGGTAGTCTTTAAGAGCTCCTGATAAAATCTCGCTTGCGCTTGCACTTGCGCCATTAACCAGAACTACTACAGGCTTTTTCATAGGGAAATGCTCATCTTGTGCTTTGATAGACTTTTTATAACCGTTTCTATATATTATATCAACAATAGTCCCTTCATTTATAAACATATCAGCAATAAAGACAGCATTATCCAAAAGTCCGCCTGTATTACCTCTTAGGTCAAGTATAAGTGAGTCTGTATTTTTAGTATTCTCTAATGCTTCTAAAAACTCATTTGGCGTTGTTCCGCTCATAAAGCTGAGTATTTGGATATAACCGATATGATTATCAACAACAGAGCTTTTAACGGTCTTTATTTTAATCTCTTTTCTTTTAATAGTCTTGGTAATCTTTTTCCCGTCTCTCAAGATAGTAAGTTCAACAACACTGTTTTCCGGTCCTCTAACTAATGCCGCAACCTCTGAAACATTCATTCCGCTAATATCTTTACCATTTACAGCTGTGATAATATCTCCCTGTTTAAGCTGAGCAAAATCAGCCGGTGTTGCAGGCATAACATTAAATATCTCAATTTTACCCGAATTTGAATAAATATTTACTCCAATACCATAAATTTTCGATGTTATTGAGGTTGTTAAATCGTCAAAATCTTTTTTAGGCATAAAACGTGTATAAGGTTCATTAAGGCTTGCAATCATCGTATCTATTGCAACTCTTGCATCATCATCAGTCTTAATCTTCCCCTGATAACGCTCTTTCCATCTTAGCCAATTTTGATGATTAAGTGAGGGATCATAATATTCCTGGCTAATAATTTTCCAAGTTTTATTAAACAGTTTTTGCGGTGCTATTTCTTCAGTATTTACAATCGCCTGTCTTGAGTAGAAAGCATTAGTTCTGGTAAAAGCTGACAAGAAAACCTTGTTAAAAATTACCAGAATCAATACGGACAGTAGAAATATAAATAACTGTTTTTTCTTCATACCTCAATTTAACACCAAGGGTAATCTATTATCAATATACTTATGGTATGCTTACATGCCTATTATAATATATTTATTGATTTTTAAATCCCGGTGAAGTCAGAGGGAGGTTTTTATATCCTTCGTTTGCATAAACAGTCTTTTTTATGTATTTATTAGTATAATTTCCTTTTTCTAAAAGCTGTTTAAGAACGTTTTCCCTTGTGACTAAAGCTGAATCCAGATTGTTTGATTCCGGAAATCGTTTTAAAATCTCATTCCATACAACGGCTTCCATTGTCCAGGCATATGTTTCTTCGCTTAAAGAGTTATATTCGTCTTGATGGATAGCCTCGTGCGCTAATAATGCCGCCAAAGCACCGGGAGGTGCGTATTCATGTTTAGGATTTATATAAACATATAATTTCCCTCGCTTTTTCCAGCCAATAGCGTCAAAAGAAGCATACGCCTCATTAATCTCCGATAAGTCTTTAAACATGACTTTTACAGGATACTGGGTAACGTTATATCCAAGAAGTGCCTTTCTAGAAAACTCTCCTGATGTATCTTTTAGCATGTCTAAGGCTACATGGAATATTTGCTCATTAGATATATCTTTATACTCGTCTGAAATGCTGTCAATATACTCCTGTGTGTACTTTGCAGGCAATTTAACGTTTGAAGGTACCGGCTCATACTTCTTTGCCCAGACCGGAACGGCTGAAAGCCCTATCAATATTAGTAAACTCAAGATTTTTTTCATACTTCCGTCCTCATGTAACTATATAACATATTATATACTTTATGGTTTTAAAAAGTCAAAAATCTTCTTGATTTAAGCCTTAAACCTTGGTATAATAAGGGTTATGAGGGATTATGAGCCATATTTTACAGAAGACGGGTCTATAGGGCTTTATTCATACGCGGATAAGGACGTTTTTCACTCCAAATACGGTGCTCTTACGGAAGCTTGGGAAAAATTTGTAATTCCTTCCGGTATTAAAGGCACGGAAGAGAATATAAAAGTTTTAGATGTGTGTTTTGGGATTGGATATAATACAAAAGCTTTAATGAGTTTTATAATAAATAAAAATAATTTAAATAAGAAAAATTTTTTAAAAAAAATTTTTGAAAAAATATTTATAAAACCTTATAATATCGTTTCGAAATATACCAATAATAAATTCCTGAAAAATAAAAGATTATCATTACCTATCGTAACGATAGAACCTGATAAAACTTTACCCTCTATAAAAATAGACTGCCTGGAAATTAATAAAGAACTTATAGAGTTGGCTCCTTTTTTTAGGACAGTGAAAACTCCAAGAGAAATTTATTCTTCTTTTGTACCGGAAATTTTAACTTGCTTTGATAGTTATTATACAATAAGGGATTTGTTTGAAAATTTTATGTCCAGATTTGCACCAAAAAACAGGAAAGAGATAAGAGAGCTTCTGGATATAAAATTTAAAAATATGCATATAGAAAAAGAATATAAAGTTAACGGATTGGTTAATTATATACTCTTAAATAATATGTCAGATTTTTTTGGAGAAGAATATCCGGATAAGAATATAAAAAAAATTGTCACAGGAAAGAAGTTTCGAAGATTTTTTGATAAATCCCTGTTAAAATATGCGAAATTTAATCAAAGATGGGGGTATAAACTATCCTCCACTTCATTTTTATCGGCCTTTTTACATAATATATATTATCACCATTTATCGAGGCGATATAAAAATATCGATTTTAAGACCGCCCAGAGCCTCTTTAACATGAGTTTTTATGTTGATGATGCTCGAAAGACCATTTTGAACTTAAACGAGGAATATGACTGCATATACTTAGACGCTTTCACATATACAAAAGCTCCCCAACTATGGTCCTATGAGTTTATTGCCGAACTGTATAAGCGTCTGTCGCCTAATGGAGTGCTTTTGACTTACTCAAACTCCGTACAGGTCAGAAATACTTTAATAGAAAACGGTTTTTTTGTAGGAAAGATATATAATAAAAAGAACAATAAGTTTGTAGGTACTATTGCATCAAAAGATAAATCAAAAATTGAATACCCGCTTGATAATTATGAACTTGGCCTGTGTGCAACAAAGGCCGGAATCCCATATCACGATCCAAATTTGTCATTTAGCAGCAAGGATATACTTGAGCTAAGAGAATATGAATTCAGGCACAGTAATCTTATGAGTTCGTCTAAATATATGAAAATAAGGAGTATGAGAGATGAAGAAGTATGATCTAATTATTGCCGGAGGCGGTACAGCAGGTTGTGCATGTGCTTACACTGCCGGAAAATTAGGACTTAAGGTCTTATTGATTGAAAAAAATAGCTTTTTAGGCGGCTCTATTACTTCTTCGCTTGTAATCCCAGCTATGAAAACTTCTGAAAATGCTGTAAACACAGAGTTTTTTAATAAATTGTATTCAGAGCTAGAGGCTTTAGGCGGTGCTATAACATATATAGACGGAAACAAAGGCTGGTTTAACCCAGAGCTTACAAAAATCATACTGGATAAATTGATGTTAGAAGCTCATGTTGAAGTTTTGTTTGAGTCAAATATACAAAAAATAGAAGAAAATTTATCGTCATATATCGTAACGGTAGAGAGCGATAAAATAGTTGAATTAAATGAATTATTATTATCACCTATCGAAACGAAATATCTTGTAGACGCGACAGGTGATGCAAAAATTTGTCAAAAATTAAATTGTGAATTTTTAGAAAAAAAATCTCAGCCGATTAATCTTCGTTTTGTTATGTCTGGAGTGAACGTTGAAAAATTTTCTGATTGGATAATGGAGCTGGATAAAGATAGAAATGTCACTACAAGCTGTATTGTAGATGGTAAGACCTACTTATCTACTGCTTATACCTGGGACGAGGGGGGTAATTGGGCTTTGAGGCCTGTATTTAAGCAGGCTATTGAAGATGGAGTTATAACAGAGCTTGATTCTAACTATTTTCAGCTATTTTCTGTTGCTGGAACGCGGGATTCTATTGCTTTTAACTGTCCTCGACTTGTTGATATAACCTCTAATCCTTATATTGAAGGCCGTTTAAGCATCTTAAGACTTTCCAAATTCTGTAACAAATACCTCCCGGGCTTTGAAAATGCCTATATTTCTTCTATTGCAAGCTCTTTAGGTGTGCGCGTATCAAATCGAGTTAAGGGGAAATATATATATACAGCAGAAGACCTACGCTCCGGACGTCGTTTTGATAATCCTGTAGTAGTCTCAAACTATCCGATAGACGTACATTCAGACAAAAAAGACAGTTCTACATTAGAAAAAGTATATCAAGAATACCAATTACCTTTAGAGTCATTAATGGTTAAAGAGAATTTGTTTGTTATTGGGCGCTGTATTTCCGCAGATTTTGAAGCGCAAGCCGCTCTTAGAATTATACCGTCGTGCTTTTCTATGGGAGAAGGATTGGCTAAATTTTTAGCATCAAGCATTACAGATATTGTTACAAATTTATAAACGCTTATGTATTAAAATTATTAGTGATTGTATGAATATATTCCAAAATTTGAGAGAAATATGCTAAATTAGAATCGCCATTCAAGATAATATCAGCTTCTGCACGGTATGGTTTTACATATTTTTCACCAGCTCCAAGAATATACTCCCAATGCTTTTTAGCGTTTTCTAAATCTTGGTTTCGTTCTGTATAAGCGCGTTTTAAGAATCTATCTCGTCTTATATCCAAATCGGTCTCAATATACACTTTAATATCATATATATCCTTATTTTCACCGTACATTGAAGCCATACCCTCAACAACTACTATTTTGTTTGAAGGTACTAATTTCGCCTTCGGTACAGAGACTCCGGTGCCGTTTAGCAAATATTCCGGTGAATAAATATCCTCGCCATGCGAGATTTTCTCCAAATCCTCTTTCAAAACATCAAGCTGAAAGTTATTCGGGGAATCCACGTCATAGCCGTCGTCTCTAAGATTATCAAATGTACCGTATTCTTTTATCAGACCTGATATATCATTAAAATAATTATCCGTTGTTAAAATTGTTACAGGCATTTTAAATCTATTAATAACATTCTGGATTTCTCTGCATATTGTAGATTTTCCAGAAGCAGACTCGCCTGTAATCCCTATCATAATTCTTTTTGAAGGGTTTTGTATTAATCTTCTTGAAAACTTCTGAATAAAATCATACCGAACCTCAATAAAAATCGGCTCGGCAGCTTTGTTATCATATGCTAAAACTTGTTTAAACTTTGACTGAAGATAAAACGCCAATAATTCACGCCCCGTTTTCTGATTAAAATCCGGTTTCATTATCTTATCAGATGAGGCTAATTCTTTTTCTATTAAGTGGGAAAACCCTGTTTTATCGTCTTCTGTCATGCTTTTCTTCCGATATTCCTTGATTATACAACGAAAATATTAAGACTCAAATAATTCGCTAATTTTATCTGCAATATCTCTGGGGTCTATTTCTTGCGTAATTTTATTTATGTCTTGTGCCATTTGATACAGTTTAGCTGCTTCTACTTTGTCACCAACTATAGAAATCGCTCTTGCCAGATTAAAATGAGCTAAGGCATAGTTAGGATTCGCATCAACAGCCTTTTTAAAAAGTTCTATTGCTTTATTTACCCTGCCTAAATCGTCTAAATAAATTACACCAAGGTTATTATAGGCGATATCATACCTGTCATTGTATTTAATAGCAAGCTCATATGACTTAATGGCTTCTTCTGTATCACCTTTGCCCCAGTACAAGAAACCTAAATTACAATGGATTTTTGCATTATGAGGCTGTAATTCAAGAGCTTGCCTGTAAACTGCCAGAGCATTATTATAATCTTCTTTATCATAAAAGGCACTACCGAGATTAACATAAATATCAATATCCTCCGGGGTTAGTACATAAGCCGTTTGATAAGCAGAAATAGCTGCATCAGGATCCGCCTTATTCTCTTGATATACAAATCCCATAGTCTGCGCTATAACACTTGTCCAATTTTTATTAGGATTAAGGGTAATAGCGGTCTGATAATTTGATATAGCTGAATCAAAATCACCTTTTATATAATAAATATTAGCCAAATTTGAATACAAATCCGGAATATTCGGAGCCATTGCAATAAGTTTATTATAAACATCTATTGCCTGATTGTAATCTCCCTGTTCTTCATATGCTCTGCATAAATGTCTATAAGCTGCTATATTAAATGAATCAAGCCAAATTGCCATTTTGTATTCAGTTATAGCATCTTCAAAATAACCTGTTGAGAGGTAAATATCGCCTAGTACACAATACAACGGAGCAAAGCCCGGAGCTGTTTCTATAGCTTCTTTATACAATTCAATAGCTTTTGCAAAGTCTTTCATTTGTATTGCATAAAAACCTTTCAAAAATAAAGGTAAAAAACGCAGATAAAATATATTCTTTACAATATTTTCTCTAGCAGTTTTATCGAATGGTATAAGGACCATTGACATAAATTTTTCATAAAAAGCTCTTAACTTAGTCCTGATATTTTTAAATGACGAAGCTTCAAACAGCTTATATAGTAAAAAGTGTGCGCTTGATGAGTGAAGTTGAGAACAAACAATAGCGCCTTCTGCAGCATCAATAGCATCAGTAAAATGAGCTTTTTTAACAAATGTTTCAGCTAACATATAATACGCTTCATAATAATTATTTTTCTTTTCAAGTGCTAATGTAAAATAGTTAATAGCCTTATCAAGCTCACCTTTATAATAAAAAGCAACTCCAAGCTTATAGTAAATTTCGTAAGAATCTATTAAAGACTCCATAGCAAGCTGATATTCAGTAATAGCTTCATCAATATATTGGCAAGCATTAAAAATATCCAAATGCCATTTTAGGTATAAATCTCCTAATCTAACATGCAATGCCGGATTTGAAGGATCCTTCTGTAAGTCCAAACGGCATCTTTCAATTTGATCAAACATTTTATTTCTAGATTTATTTTGAGATTTTGTATTGTTGTCCATTAATTTTTTCATTTTCTTTCCTAGTCAGAATTATTACTATATAAATACATATAATACAATAATGCTTGCCTGTTTTCTTCAGACATTGTTGAATACACTGCTGTATATTCATTATCATACACTGGATCTACTTCTGTAAGTGTTATCTTAAAAGATATTGTACCATAATTTTTAGGCAAAAGTAATTCACATTCAAAGACTTCCCCTATATTTAAAGATTTATCACTGTAAAACTTTATATATTCTGTAGAAATTTCAAATGTTTTCACTGTTAATTCTAAATCACCCGCCCTTAAGTTCATCAGTTCAATAGCATTAACAAATGGTATATCTTTTCCCGGAGTTAATTTCATTGCATTATAATCGAGTTCGACAGAAAAACTTTCCTCTAAAGGAGATGTTATAACAACTGTATTAAAATCAATTGTTCCAAGCTTTGAAAAAACTTTCACTGTAAGCCGTTTCCCTACTTCAAGGTATTCAATATAACGCATAAAATAAGGCGGCAATTCTATAACAAGTCTGTCAGCTAAAATTTGGGATATACTGCAGGTTATCTCTACGATGTTTCCCTCTTTTTGAAAACACAAACTTAACTTTTGTCCAAGCTTTAATAAATCCATACTTATTATTATAGTTAACAATAAGCCAAAAAACAATAACAGAGTATCATATATATGCATTAATTTCAGACATATACACATGCATTTAGTATGGCATAGATTCAATAAATTCAGGGACCTTAACATCAGTCATCGGCACATCTTTCTGCCTGTAAGATTTTTCTGAATAAGAAATCCAGTTAAATAAAATTACCGAACTCGGCCTATCAACAACCCCGTTTATGACACTTCTAAATTCTTTGGTGTTTTTCATAGGAAGCTGCGGAAGTTTCTCAAAATCTTCAGGAAGTATATTGTACTTATTATCTTCTCCTGTAAGCATTACTAATAATTTATTCCAGGAAAAATCTCCAAAAGCTCCAAGTCCGGATATAACTTCGTCAGAGAGACGGCCTAAAACAACCAATTTCGCATAGTCAGTTGATGGATTATATAACCCCTTTATGAAAAGTGACATCAATGGTCCTTGAGATTGAAGCATTTTTACATGTGCTATACCATCTGCCAGAATAATATCACCTCTTAAATACTTAAATAAGCCGGTATCTTTAAGCGTAATAGCTTTAGTTACGATGCTCAATGATGTTCTAAGCATATTATCAGCAATAACGTTTTGTGCGTATAAAAGATGCTCCAGTTTCCCTAATGTTCCCATTCTTCCGTTGTGTACAATAAATTTAATGTCACCGTTCAACGATTGTTTTGACGATATATTGCCGCTAATATTTGAATCAAAGTCCATTACCCCGCTTACAGTATCTTTCTTTATTGCAATAACATCAAATATCGGAGCCGCACTTACACCACGTGCCTGAATTTTAGAATTAAAATGTTCATCTTTTATATTGAACTCAAGAGAACCTGCCAGTTTCCCATTAAACAGCTCTGATGATATATTACTTAGAATAAGATTATTATTCTGAAGTTTGAAATCTGACGTAAGTGCTGACATATATAATGGAGAATTATATACATTAATAAGAGCTTTTTCTGCATAAAATTTTCCATCCTTTATATTTATAGGTATAAGTTTTGACAGAGGACTGTCTTTATACATTAAATATGTATCTGAATTGAAGTATTTTGATTTTATATTTATATTTTTAACAAACAATTCGTTTGAAATATTTGTTGATACAGTAGAGTTTATCCCCATAGAAGAGTCTGCAATTTTAATAAGCGGTGCATTAATAACAGCAATATTTTTATTAAAGTCAACTGTCATATTATTAATTGTCAGTTGTAAAAATTGATTAATTAGATTTTGTATGCTAATTTGTCCCACAATATCCGGCTGGTTTAGTTTTCCATTAATAAATATATCTCCCTTAAGCTGTGCAATTGTATCTAAGAGAGTTATATTGAGCATCTGCGGTATAAACACTCTTATGTTTCTAAACACAGGAACTTCAAGGTTTTCAATATTACCGGATATCAATACCCGCTTCTGTCCTTTTAAATTTGATTTAAAATCAGGTACAAATTTTCCTTTAAATGAAGAGATACTCAAATCGTCAATTTTTAATATATTATTTTCCAGCTTCGCAGCAAGGTTAATTATAGATGGTTCATCTAATATTAAAGCTTTTTCCATTAGAAGCTGTCCCGTAATATTTTGAACATCTTTATTCCCATTTATTGTAACAATTATAGGATAAGTCGCATAATTCCCCTTAACCACTTTTATATCCCTGGAATTTATAAATCCGCTTAAATTTGTGCTGAATGTTAAATCTTTGGAATTATAGTTCATAACCTCCGCTTTTGCTGTTAATTTTGAATTTGGCATGAATATATTTGTCTCTGGAATTTTTAGAGAGTCACGCTCAATGTAAACTTTTAAAAGAGGAAGCTTTATTTTTTCTGTTTTATCGCATTGGAAGCTTAAATTATTAATATATGCGATATTATTTTTATTTGTATCTATTTTAAGACTTGAAAAAGCAATGTTATTTTTCTTATTAACAGCTTTAAAGTTATCAATCTGAAGATTTTCTTTGTGTATTATATTATCAAAAGTTCCTGATATATTTGCTACCAGCGAAGCAACGCCGCTTTTTATTCCTAAATTAGAAGGGCAAAGGTGCTCAAGCTCCACTTTGTTCATAAGCACTTCGATATCAATATTACGATCAATCTTACCCTTTAGCATAATAGGCGCATTGTTTACGTAACCGACAGCATCCGTTATATTAATTACATTATTTGAAAAATCTATATCCGAAGAAATTTTATTAATATCGATTCCGTTTGCTTTTATAGCAGCATCTGAAATCTTTAAATATCCTGATGATTTGATTTTGTTTAAGTCTCCTTTTATGTTGAAATCTGCCTTTAATCGGCCGGATACAGAGTCAAGTCCCTTAAGTTGTGAACAATCTGCAAGAAGTTTTATTTTTCTGTACAAATCTGAAAGCTGTATTTCATCAGTTTTGACCTTTAAATCAACACCGGGTTTTTTAGAATTATTAATAACCCCGTCTATATAAACTTTTTTGTCACTAGAGGCATAAATATTAGATAACACTCCGGTTTTATCACCTAAGAACGTAAGATAAATAAAACTTTTCGGGTTTTTCTTCTCCGGATCAAGCACTGAGATATTATCTACATTAACCAACCCAGAAATTTGTGTTTCTCCGTTGATATTTTTATAAAGCTTCAAATCTGCAATAATATCGGAGTGAAAATCAAGAAGCTCCATCTGTTTCAAAAACTCATCTATATCAAAAGTCTTTTTGGTATTTTTAGGCAGTTCTATATTAGGTATAACAGATATATCATAGGTTAAATATTTTTTATCGTTAATAAAAAATTCACCAATAGATTTAAGGCTTCGATTTTTATAATTAGGGATTTTAGCTATATCTAAAAAAGAGCCTGTAAGTTTTAATATTTTATCAATGGCCTTATCATAATAAGAAATGCTGTACGACTTAAAAGTAACATCAGGTGTTTCCTCAAAATCTTTTTCTTTTAGTTTTTCAACCAGAGCCTGCAAATATTTATCATCTGAATTCAGCTTAACTATAAATTTATCAGCATATATACGTTTTACGACCACACTATCTTTTTTGATTAAAACAGACCAAGGGATAAAGAACCTTACATTATCAAACTGTGCAAATTTTTGCCCATCACTATACATCATATGCATTACAGGTGCTTTAAGCTTCAACGCAGGGCCTAAGCGAAGAATAAGTTTTTCTATATGAATCTGGATACCTAAATCTTTAGTTACCTGTTCTTCTACTTCTGGAATAAATTTTGAAGCATTTATAGGTATAAAACAAACCGATACTAATAAACCTATTATTACTAAGGTCGCAATCATAAAAACTTTATACTTTTTCATACTAAATTACATCTCCGCTATTCTTATCAAAGAAATACATATCCTCAATAGAAATTTTTAATTCTACTTCTTCTCCAATCTTATAATCCAAAGGAACTTTAGCACTGCACCTGCAATTGTTTAGACTGAAATAAATGATTCTTTCTCCGCCTGTCATTTCAATTATTTCAGGTTTAACAGGAATTGAGACATTGCCGGTAATCATTTTTTCAGCTCTTATACCTATGCATATATTTCCCGTGACAGGTTTATTAACCTTAAACCAATGTCCTTCTATTTCGAAACATTGGTTTTCGATATTTACATCAATAAAATTCATTTGTCCGATAAATCCTGCAACAAATTTATTACAAGGCTTATTATATATTACCTCAGGAGAGTCTGCCTGCTGAATTTTACCTTTATCCAGTATAACAATCCTATCTCCCATTGTTAAAGCTTCTGTTTGGTCATGTGTTACATATATAAAAGTTGTTTTTAACTTGTTATGCAGTCTTTTTATTTCAGAGCGCATCTGTACTCTCAAATTTGCATCCAGGTTAGACAAAGGTTCATCCATCAAAAATACCTTTGGATTTCTTACAATTGCACGCCCAAGAGCAACCCTCTGCCTTTGTCCTCCTGAAAGCTGCTTAGGCTTACGGTTTAGTAAATCTTCAAGATTTAAAGCCCTTGCAGCATCTAAAACTTTTTCTTTTATAATGTTTTTATCATATTTACGCATTCTTAGTCCGAATGCAATATTATCATATACACTCATATGAGGGTAAAGGGCATAGCTTTGAAAGACAAATGCAATATCCCTATCCTTAGGGTGCATGCCGTTTACAATTTTATTATCAATTAAAATCTCACCCGATGAGATATCTTCTAACCCTGCAATAAGTCTTAGTATTGTAGACTTCCCGCATCCGGAGGAGCCCACCAGAACTATAAATTCTTTATCTTTAATTTCAAGATTAATGTTATCAATAACATTTTTCTTTCCATCATAAGTTTTTACAAGATTTTTTAAAATAACACTGCTCATCCCTGTACCCCTAAATTAGTTTGACGGAATAATTACATTAAAACTTGTATTCTTTAATATTTTTGATTCAACCCAAACAACACCTCTTAACTCTTGTACCAGATTTTTTACGCTAGCAAGTACAATAGCTCGAAGTACATTTTTTCTATTTGCAGAGTCAACTATTTTATATGGATCAAACATACATTCTAAATCATTTTCTGAAAGAAGAAGTGCACTGCTTGAGAGCGAAATTACTACATATTGTGATGGCGGCAAGCCTTTTGATGCAATTAATTCTTCATCCGGATTGGCAATCTCAATAATAACTTCTCCCAAATCTACGGATTTAAGAATAACTTCTAAAAGATCTTGTATAATATTTTTTAGTATATTTTCATCAGAGTTTATTGTTTTTCTTAGCTCATTATCTTGTTTTACTGTTATTTTTACATCTTTTCCTTTAAATAACTGTTCATTATATCTTACAACAGAATTTATCATACCAACAATATCAAAGGTTTTATTGTCAGGTTCATTAAGCAAAGACTCTGTCTGCGAGAGTTCAAGCAGTTTCCCTACAAAGTACATAAGATCAGAAGAATTTTTATTAATAATTTTAATATATTTTTCTTGCTGTTCTGACATTTTACCGCCAAGACCATCTGCCATAGCCTGAGAAAAACCTACAATTGACTGTATTGGAGATTTTAAATCATTTGCTAATTTTAGCAAGAATTTATTTTTTTCTCTATTTACAGTATTTATTTCTTCTTCATTGGCATGAACTGCCGGAAGTTCAACAGCATCTCTAAAATCTAAAACATATCCTTCATTTATTTCCTTAACCGTCATGTCAAAGTAAATTTCTTTGTCAACAAACTTCGTAATAACAGGTTTATGAAGAATAAGTGAATTTGAGATTAAATTCACAGGATTTTCGATAAAATCGGAGATATTAGAGGTTAAAAGATGCATTTTAGAAGTTTCGAATATTTCTGCAGCTACATCATTAACCCATTGAATTTTTCCGTCTTTTGAACAAAGTATTAAAGCATCCGGAAGAGCTTTTTCTACATCAATAGAATTCGTTTTAAATAATATTTTTTTTATATCCATAAAAATCTTATATTTCCTTTGTTTGTATTTTATCACAAAATTATACTATTAAAAAAAGATTAAAATTATTAAGTTTTGTAATTTTTTGTATTAAGATTAAAGTATAAAGAAATATAAGAAGGATAAGCTATGAAATATAAAGACTATTATGAAATACTTGGCGTAAGCCGTGATGCTGATACAGCAGCAATAAAATCAGCATACAGAAAACTTGCAAGAAAATACCATCCTGATGTTAATAAAACAAAAGAGGCAGAAGAAAAATTTAAAGATATAAATGAAGCATACGAAGTTTTGTCAGATAAGGCAAAGCGCCAAAGATATGACAGCTTAGGTTCAAACTGGCAAGGGGGTGCTGATTATACTCCGCCTCCGGGATTTGAGAATTTTAGTTTTAATTTTAATCAAGGCGGCGGTCAAAGTTTTGACTTTGGTGGCGCAGGCTTTTCTGACTTTTTCAGCTCATTATTTGGCGATATGATGGGTGGCTCTATGGGCGGAGGCCGCAGCACATCTCAAAACTTCGGCGGATTTGATTTTTCGCAGGCTGCAGGTAGAAGTACAAGACAAAGAAGAAGTACACAGCCTAAATCAGAAGATTTAGATATAACAAAGAATTTAAATGTTACAGCAAAAGAAATCTTTGATGGAAAGCCTATTTCCGTAACATTTACTGACGTTGAAAAATGTGGTTTTTGCAATGGAAATGGTTATTGTAATCATTGCGGAGGTACTGGTATTGTATCGACCCCAAGAACAGTCAAGGTAAAACTTCCAAAGGGCGTTACCGAAGGGAAAAAAGTAAGGCTTAAAGGTGAAGGAAAATCAGATGCTTATGGTAACAAAGGTGATCTTTATTTAATTGTCCATTTTAAAGACAGCGAATATGAGTTTGATGGCGAAAATCTTATTAAGGAAGTTGAAATCACACCTCCGGAGGCTGTACTCGGATGTTCTAAAGAAATTGATACTTTGCATGGAAAGCTGAACATTAAAATACCTGCAGGTGTATCAAGCGGCCAGGCTCTAAGACTAAAACAGATGGGGCTTCCTAAGTCAAGCGGATACGGTGATTTAAATGCAAAAATTAAAATCATAATTCCTAAAAATATGTCTAAAGAAGTTATAGATTTATATAAAAAAATTCAGTCACTTCAATAATACTTCTTTTCCCCTCTTGACATAACCTGAATTTATAAAGACAATAAAAAGTACGGGGGGAGTATATGACAAAACAGACTTTTTTACATGATAAACATGTTGCACTTGGCGCCAGAATGGTAGATTTTGCAGGATGGGATATGCCGGTTCAGTATTCTTCTATTATAGAAGAACATAAGACAGTAAGAGAGGCAGTTGGAATTTTTGATGTTTCTCATATGGGGGAAATTATTGTATTTGGAGATGACGCACAGCCGTTTCTTAATAAACTTGTTCCGCAAGACATTTCAAAACTGGCAGATTTAAAAGCTGTTTATTGCCAGCTCACAAATAAAAAAGGCGGAATTATTGACGATTTAATCATTTATAAGCTTGAAGAGAATAAATATCTTATAATAGCAAATGCCTCAAGAATTGATGAAGATTTAAACTGGATGGTAAGGAATAAGTGCGGCTTTGATGTTTCTATCGTTAATGAGTCCCATAACTACTCTCTTCTTGCTCTTCAAGGTCCAAAGTCTTGCGAGTTGATTAAGACTTTAGGGGTTGAGAACCTGCCGGAATTTTTCCATATAAAGAGAAGCGAACTTTTTAATATAAATGTTTGGATATCCAGAACCGGTTATACAGGAGAAGATGGTGTTGAAATCCTTGTAAGAAACGAATTCTCAGAGTATCTGTGGGATAAACTTCTTGCCTCTGGTGAATCTTTTGGGATAAAACCTATAGGGCTTGGCGCCAGAGATACCTTGCGCCTTGAAGCAGGCCTGCATCTATACGGCAATGACCTGGATGAAAATACCACTCCGGTTGAGGCAGGACTATCCTGGTCGGTTTGTAAAACTAAAACAGAAGATTATAATGGCAAAAACGCTATTGAAAAACAATTAAAAGACGGCGTTGAGAAAAAACTTATTGGTTTTAAAATGCTTGATAAATCGATTGCAAGACATGAGTATGAAATTTTCTTTAATGATGAAAGGGTCGGAATTGTAACAAGCGGAGGAGTTTCGCCGATTCGAGGAGAAAATATCGGAATGGGATATGTAAAAAACCTTGACAAATTAGCTGTAGGCTCTACAATTCAAATATTAATACGTAAAAAATTAGACAATGCTGAAATCGTTAAAAGACGTTTTGTAGAAAAAAAGAATAAAACAAATTGTATATAAATAGGAGACTAATCGAATGAACGAAAGTATGTT
>CALUSZ010000004.1 GCA_944323495.1 Candidatus Gastranaerophilales bacterium | reverse complement strand
AGTGATATTATTGCAGGCTTTGCCGGAGAAACAGAGGAAGATTTTGAGATTACTGTTGAGAATTTAAAGAAATCAAAACTCAGTCAGATTCACACTTTTCCGTATTCCATAAGAAAAGGTACGATTGCAGAAAAACTTGACGGACATTTGCCGGAGAAGGTAAAAGAAGAAAGAGCCGGTATTATTAAACAGATTTCCAGAGAAAAATATGATGCATTTTTAAAATCAAATATCGGATGCGAGCAAGAAGTTTTGATAGAAAAACGACCTGACAAAACCGGCAAATACAAAGGTGTCAGCAGAAATTATATAAATGTCAGGCTTGATGAGGGCGAATTTAATACTCTAAAATTTGTTACATTATCAGAAAAAAATATTATTTACCCTAAAAATAGTTTATGCTAACATAAATATATTGGAGTAAGAAAAACTATGATTACAATCAAAGACGTAGAACACGTAGCAAAACTGGCTCGTTTGGAATTAACGGAAGAAGAAAAAGAGAAGTTTACAAAACAACTGGGTGACGTACTCAAACACGTTGATGCCATGAACGAAGTTGATACTTCAAATGTAGAACCAATGGCGCACGCAATTGATTTTGTAAACGTTATGAGAGACGATGAAGTCTATTACGAACAAACAAAAGAGGAACTAATGAAGAATGCTCCGGATGAAGACAACGGATTTTTCAGAGTTCCGAAAATTAACTAAGAAAAGAGGGTTAACTGCCCTCTTTTTTAGTGAATAGTGAATAGTGAGTAGTGAATTGAATTATTAGAAAATTTTCGTCATTGCGAGGGAATAATCAAAATAGCCTAAAGCAATTCATAATATAAAAGTTTAACAAGTTAGATTTTCTATTGAGTAATAAAAGCATTATCAAGGAGTATAACTGACAAAATATATTTTTATAACAGGCGGTGTTGTAAGTTCTTTGGGGAAAGGAATCATCGGCGCCTCTCTGGGTAAGTTGTTGAGAGCCAGAGGATTTTCCGTTGCTATACAAAAATTCGACCCATACATTAATGTTGATCCGGGAACAATGAGTCCTTTTCAGCACGGAGAAGTTTTCGTAACCGATGACGGCGCCGAAACAGATTTGGATTTGGGGCATTATGAAAGATTTATTGACACAAATTTCTCTCAAATAAGCAATGTAACGTCAGGAAGCGTTTACCAGACTGTTATAAAAAAAGAGCGCAGGGGAGATTATCTCGGGGCGACAGTGCAGGTTATTCCGCATATTACAAACGAGATTAAATCAAGAATTATAAAGGCTCAAAAATTCTTTAAACCGGATTTTCAAATTATTGAAATCGGCGGTACGATTGGTGATATTGAGAGTTTGCCGTTTATTGAATCAATAAGACAATTCAAAACAGAAGCAGGAATTGGAAATGCGATTAATATTCACTGCACACTTTTACCTTATTTACCAACTTCGGGCGAATTAAAGACAAAACCGTCGCAGCACAGCGTTCAAGTTTTAAGAAGCTACGGTCTGCAGCCGGAAATTCTTGTTTTCAGGACTTCTAAACCGATTCCTAAAACTGAAAAAGACAAACTGGCTCTGTTCTGCTCTGTTTCTAAAGAAGCCGTAATTGAATGCAGGGATATGAAGAGTATTTACGAAGTTCCGCTTGCTCTTGAAGATCAAAAATTTGCGGATGTTGTACTAAAACTTTTGCAGGTTCAGGACAGAAAAGCAGATTTAGCAAAATGGAGAGAACTTGTCGAGCGAATTAACCATCCTACGGGCACTATCAAGATTGCAATTGCAGGAAAATACACAAAACTTTCAGACGCTTACATTTCTGTTGTAGAATCTATCAAACATGCCGGCTATGCGGATAATGTTAAAACCGAAATCAAATGGATAAATTCGGAAGAATGCATAGACACCGGTAAATGTAAAGAGCTAATGGACGGCGTCGACGGGGTAATTGTTCCGGGCGGTTTCGGAATCAGGGGAATTGAAGGGAAACTCAACGTAATTAAGTATGCAAGAGAAAACAACATTCCGTTTTTAGGAATTTGTCTTGGTATGCAATGTGCTGTAATTGAATACGCAAGAAATGTTGCAGGTTTAAAAGGTGCAAATTCAACGGAATTTGACGAGAATGCTGCAGTTCCGGTTATTGATTTAATGGTAGAGCAAAAGAACGTCAAAGGTTACGGCGGTACAATGAGACTCGGAGCTTATGAGTGCCATCTAAAAAAAGGCACAAAGGCACATGACGTTTATGGTGTAAATAAGATTTCAGAACGCCACAGACACAGATATGAAGTTAACACAGACTATATTGAGCCATTAAAAAAAGCAGGGCTGGTATTCTCGGGAATGTCGCCGGACGGAATGCTATCTGAAATAGTGGAGCTTCCGGAACTTGACTGGTTTGTTGCTTGCCAGTTCCATCCGGAATTTAAGTCACGTCCGGAAAGACCGCACCCGCTGTTTAAGGGCTTGATAGATGCAGTTATAAAACAGAAAAAAGAGCTATAAACATTACTTGTTTATAACAATGTTCTTAAACATATTATTCTTAGGGGCTTCATTTCCTAATTTAACGAGTTTTTCAAATGCAAATTTTAGAGGATTCATACGCTTTTCGCTTTGAATAGTGACAACTTTATCCTGCTTAAAATCCAGCATTGTTTTTGGCACAATAACCTCCGGCTTTTGTACAAACCTTGTAAAAGTAATATAAGGTTTACCCTCTTTTTCACCGATATCAACCAATAGACGACGGTTAAAGTAATACTTTTCAATATTTTTGCGGGAGTTGTTGAGCTTTTCAAATTTTCCGTGTTCTGCGGCGTAGTTTGCAACACTTCTCAATGATTCGCTATTAAAGAATCTTGCTCTAAAACTTAAAACATTGTTTTGCGAGTTAATATTCATATCCGTATTAAAAACCGTAAAAATATTTTTTGTCATTATAGGTTAACTTAATCTTAAAAACGCTTCAACCTTTGCCTTAATTGAATTTGAGGCATAATCATCAATATCAATATAAAGCCCGTTGTATTTATCGGCTAAATATTTTGCAAGCTGCGCTTTTGCACAGAATGCCTGCGCATAAAAAACAGTAGGAACATTTTCGTCTACATACATTTCCAGCTCTAAATCGGCAGGAGTTCCGGCTTCTACACACCTTGTCCAGCCATAAACATGTGTTGTATCAGGAAACAATCTCAATATTTCCAAATCATTCGGCGGAACACCCCAGAACCCAAATTCCGCAGGGATTTGGGTTAAAGAATGCTTGCGGGGCGTTATAATATCAGCCGTAATCATTGTTATTTTGTCATATAAAGGCAGATTACTCGTACTTATTTGCAACTCTCTTTTAGGTTCAAGTTTTTCGTAAATTGTCTGAATTACATTATATCCCATATCAGCAAGAATTCTTGAAGCAAACCAGCCGCTGTCGCATTTGTCTTTCCCGATAGGTGCTATTATCAAATCAGGTTTGAGATAAATCGTATTATCAATAATATTTCTTATAATCTTGCAATAAGATTCCGGCAGAATATTTGTCTTAGGGTAATAAAAATCTATATCCAGATCAATCCATTCTGCGAAAGGATAATCTTCCTTAACTTTTCTTACTATGTCAGGGTCGGGATAGCCCCAGAACCCAATTTTTGTTATACTTGCCATAATCTTATATTACAATAAACAGGAGAAAATTTGATTATGATAAAACAAAATGATATAATAGGGGTAAATGATATAGGGCTAAAGCCCGACTACAAGACCAATGTAGCGGAGGATATGAAAATGAGTGAGAATATAGAAATAAAAGAAGTTAACGGAGTCGATTTTGTTCGATTTCAGCCAAAAGGCGTCTGCTGCAAACTTATGCAGATGAGAATTAAAGACGATATTATAGAAGATGTTGAATTTGTAGGCGGCTGCAATGGAAACCTTAAAGGAATCGGGATTTTAATCCGTGGTATGAATATTCATGATATTATTCCGAAACTTAGCGGACTTCCTTGCGGAAGCAGACCGACAAGCTGTCCGGATCAGCTTACACAAGGAATACAGGCGTATATCGAAGCTAAATCAGGTGTTAAAGCCGTTTAGAAAGCAGCAATTCAGGGGGGAGAAGTCCTTAAACTAGTGAATAGTGAGGAGTGAATAGAAAATTTACAAAAGTTATAGAGATT
>CALUSZ010000003.1 GCA_944323495.1 Candidatus Gastranaerophilales bacterium | reverse complement strand
AATTTTACATAATTCTTCATAACTTGTTTTTTGAGGATTCCATCCAAGAACTGTTCTTGCTTTAGTAGGATCTCCCCATAAATTTACTACATCCGTAGGACGGAACCATTGCGGATTTACGCATACTAACATCTTGCTAGTCTTTTTATCATAGCCTTTCTCATCCATACCTTCACCTTTCCATTCCAGTTCAATACCACAATATTTGAAGGCAAGAGTAGTAAATTCACGAACAGTATGCTGAACACCGGTTGCAATTACAAAATCATCCGGATTTTCTTGTTGTAAAATTAACCACATACATTCTACATAGTCTTTTGCATAACCCCAGTCACGCAAAGAATCCAAATTGCCTAATTCCAAATGATCTTGTAATCCGCATACAATACGTCCGGCCGCACGAGTAATTTTTCTGGTTACAAAATTTTCTCCTCTGCGTTCTGATTCATGATTAAATAAAATACCATTGCAAGCAAACATGCCATATGCTTCTCTATATTCTTTTATAATCCAAAAACCGTATTGTTTAGCAACGGCATAAGGACTGTATGGATGAAACGGAGTTTCTTCATTTTGAGGGCATTCTTCAACCTTGCCATATAATTCAGACGTCGATGCCTGGTAAATACGTGTTTTTTTCTCCAATCCCAACATACGTACCGCTTCAAGTATACGCAGCACGCCTAAAGCATCAACATCGCCAGTATATTCTGCCGCATCAAAGCTTGTGCCAACATGACTTTGCGCTGCAAGGTTATAAATTTCGTCAGGTTTAGTTTCATTTACAATTCTGATAATACTGGAAGAATCGGATAAATCACCATCATGTAAATGAAGTTTATCTAAAATATGATTAATTCGTTCTGTTGTTTCTACTGAAGACCTGCGTACAATACCATGTACTTCATATCCTTTTTCCAACAGTAATTCTGCCAAATATGAACCATCTTGCCCTGTAATACCTGTAATTAATGCAATTTTAGCCATTTTTTTGCTCCTTTGATTTTTATTTTTCAAACTCTAACCTTTAAAAATTGACATTCCCCTAATATAAAACATCTGCCTAATCCTGCCGGCAAAAAAATGCAATCACCCTTTTTAAAACGCAAAGGCTTTTTATATTCTGATGTTTCCAGTCCGCCACTTCCTTCAATACATAATATGACTTGAAATGAAGTATCCATTACTGTAAAGGAAATACCTTTTGTAACATCTATTTTTTCTGTTTCAAAATAGCGGCAGCGGCATAATATTTCGCGTGAGCACCCAGGGTAATAATGAACGAGCCTTGCCTTTTGTTTATAGCGTGTGCCGGCTTTCATATTTAAAACCTGAATCGCTTTATCAAAGTGCAGTTCTCGTTTTTGTCCATTTTTATCTATACGGTCATAATCATAAACCCTGTATGTAACATTTGAATTTTCCTGAATTTCAGCAATTAAGCAGCCTGCCCCTATGCCATGAATTATTCCGGCAGGTGTATAAAATACATCACCTTTATTGACATGTACTTTATTCAAATGCTTATCAAGGTCACCATTCTCAACTGCTTTACGAAGCATTTCAAGATTAACGTCATGTGCAAAGCCATGCACTAATGAAGCCGTACTTGTCGCATCAAGTACATACCACATTTCAGTTTTTCCGGAATCGTTTTCATGTTGTCTGGCAAAATCATCATCTGGGTGTACCTGAACTGACAAATCTTTTGCAGCATCAATAAATTTAACTAATATCGGCAATCCATATTTTTTATCAACTCTTGTACCCAAATACTCAGGATATTCTTTTAAAATAATATCGAGTGTTTTGCCTGCAAAATTACCATTCACAACTGTACTTGGACCAGCCGGATGCGCTGAGCACTCCCATGTTTCAGCCAACGGCGTTATATGTATATGTTTATTAAATTCACTTTTTAAACGAATTCCACCCCAAAGACTGTCTTTACCTACCGGTTTTAATAGCATTGGTTCCATATCAATATACCGTTTTATCCTCAACGTCTATAACACTGCCTATTTGTACTTCTATAAGCTGCATATCGGTCTGTGCTTTTATGGTATGTTTACAACCAGCAGCAATCGTCACTACATCGCCTGTTTTTACCATCTGTTCCATACCATCCACTGTTACTATGCCTTCTCCGCTTACAACAGTCCAAACTTCATCTCTAAAATCATGGCTATGATAACTCATATTTTTGCCAGCCTTCAGCGATGCTTTGATAGTAATTGCACCACTTTGTGCATCTATAACATTGTATGTACCCCATGATTTTTCTGCATAACGAATATCGGTATTAATTTTTTCTACATAGCTTTTCATGCTGCCACTGCGGACTTTATCTGCAACAAGTATGCCATCACTGCTTGCGGCTATGACCATATCCTTGCATCCCATACATAAAATTGGTATTTCCAATTCATTTACTATATGTACATTTTTACAAGTTTCGTCAATTGTTGCATTTCCCTTAATATTGTCACTCATTACTTCCGCCATCATATTCCAGGTACCGATGTCACGCCATTCTCCTCCATATCTTACGACCTGGATAGACGGTTCTTTTTCAACAACGGCATAGTCAAAACTTATTTTCTCCATATCTTCATATTTTGTAAATAAGTCTTTATAATCCGTAAATTCTACCATTTTATGAGCAATATTAAGCAGATAGCCTAATTTGCAGGCAAATACACCAGAATTCCACAAACCTCCGGCAGAAATATATTTTTTAGCAGTTTCTATATCAGGTTTTTCTTTAAACTCTCTAACTATGCTCACTTCATCGTTGGTTTCAGGAATGATATAACCATATTTATCACTTGGTACAGTAGGTTCTATACCCATTAAAGTAAGATTGGCTGTATTTTTCTTTACATACTTATCCAAACCCGCAATTGTTTGATAATAACTATTATCTACATATGGGTCTACAGGACAAATTACAATCGGTTCGCTACCATCTACATGTAAAACATCATGCAAATAAACAGCTGCTAATAAAATAGCCGGGCATGTATCCCTTCTACACGGTTCTACACAAACCGATACATTATTACCAAGTTGATTACGTATTGAACTAAGCTGCGCCGCACTTGTAGCTATCGTTATTTTGGCATTAGAATCTACTGATGTTATTTGCCGGTAAACCCGTTGCAGCATAGACTCATAGTCACCGTTTTCTTTTTTTAATAGTTTAATAAACTGTTTACTACGTACATCATTAGAAATTGGCCATAATCTCTTCCCGCTTCCTCCGGAAAGAAGAATTATATTCATTCAAAATCCGTCCCTTCAATTTTATTTTCCATAAATTGTTTAAATTCATTTCTAAATCTTGCTTCACTAAATCTTTCTGCATTTTTCCGGCAGTTTTCAGGTTTAAAAAGTGTTATATTTTTTTCAAATATTTTTACAGCATTAACTATACTATCTGCCGTTTGTTCTTTAAAAAATATACCTGTTGGATTTTCTTTATCATAGTTAATTACTGTTTCCAGTGCACCGCCTTTGCCATATGCAATAACAGGCGTTCCGCAAGCTTGTGCTTCAACAGGAACAATGCCAAAATCTTCTTCTGCTGCAAAAACAAAGGCTTTAGCTTTTTGCATTTTTTCTTTTAAAACCTCAAATGGTTGATAACCAAGCAATACTATATTCTCAAAGTTTTTAGCTTTACTTTTCACTTTTTCAAATTGAGGACCATCCCCAATTACTACTAATTTTTTATCTGGCATTTTCGAAAAGGCTTCAACTATTAAATCTATTTTTTTTTATTTTTCCATACGAGATGCAGTTAAATAATAATCCTCTTTTTGCAGACAAAGCGTAAAATCATGTACAGCAACCGGAGGATAAATAACCTCTGCTGTACGTCTATAACATTTTTGGATTCTTTTAGCTATATATTTTGAATTGCTTATAAAATAATCTACATTATTAGCCGTACGATTATCCCATAAACGCATATAATGTAAAATTATTTTAGCAATCCATCCTTCTAAACCATATTGAAGATTTGCTTCTTCTAAATATTGTTGTTGTAAATCCCAAGCATATCTAATTGGAGAATGCACATACGAAATATGTAATTGATTAGGTCCAGTAATAACTCCTTTAGCAACACAATGTGAATTGCTAATTACTAAATCATATTTTCTTAAATCCAATTGTTCTATAGCTAAAGGCATTAAAGGAAGATATTTTCTAAATTTATTTTTTGCTTTTGGAAGTCCCTGAATAAATGTAGTAATAACTTTTTTATTTTGAATAAACCCTCGTTCATCTTGAGGTAAAAAATCTACCACCGCAAATAAATCGGCCTTAGGATAAACTTTAAGCATTTGTTCTAATACTTTTTCTGAACCAGCATATGAATCAAACCATTCATGAACTATTGCTATTTTCATAACAGAATTAATTCCTTTACAAATTTTACTTTATCAATAAGCACCTTTTCTTAATATTACCGCTTTGCCCGTCCTCCATAACAGCATTGCATCAAGCCATACGCTCCAATTGCGTACGTACCAGCTATCAAGTTGTACTCTTTGCTTATAATCTGTATCGCTTCTACCGCTGACCTGCCACATGCCGGTAATGCCAGGTTTTA
>CALUSZ010000002.1 GCA_944323495.1 Candidatus Gastranaerophilales bacterium | reverse complement strand
GCGCGGAGTTTCCTGTAAAAGTTCCGCCTTTTATTTCAACTTTTCCTGTATTATAAACAGCCCCGCCATTTCCGCTTGCTTTATTATTTAAGAATTCAGCACCTGTTTCTGCAGTATCACTATCAGTACCAATAGTAAAGGTTTTTGTTGCGTCTGTTGCACTAATAGAAATCGCACCGCCATTAACAGCCTCATTACCCTTAAACGTTGCTCCGCTTCCAATCGTGAAATTAGTATCTTCGCTCGATATGGCACCACCATCGCCATTCTTAGAGGTATTGTCTGTAAAAGTTGCATCAATTCCAATTTTTGCACTATCACCGCCATTGTTATTTATCGCAATACCACCACCTGATTTATCTGCGGTATTACCTGATATATTCAGTTTATCTCCAATACTTGTTTCGGTATTTTGAATATACATTGCTCCGCCAAATGCATGGGTGGAATCATTAGTGTAGTTTTCTGAAAAATTTACATTGTCGTGAATTGTTAAAGTAGATTCACTTGTACCAGGATTACTTGCGATATATATTGCACCTCCGGAGCCTTCCATACAGCCAGACTGTTGTAAGGTATGATTTCCTTCAAAAGAAGTGTAATCTCCTATAGTGACACTTACGCTGGAGTTAACAGTTGAAGCATAACTATATATAGCACCGCCTCCTGCCCAGGAGGTATTAGTAGAATTATTTATAAAACTTGTTTGTCCGCTTACCGTAGAGCCGTCCGGTCCTAATATTCCATCGCTGACAGTTACTGACCCTAAATTATAAATCCCGCCGCTATAATCCCCTACACTGTTTTGAATAGTCGCACCGGTAATCGTTAAAGAATCCCCAATTCCAACACTTGTTGGATAGTTAATATCTCCGGTTAAATCAGCCTTTGCGGATAAAACGGAAGCACAACATACCAAAAGTGCAGAAATCAACCTTTTTTTATTCATTATACAACTCCAAAAATTCTATTGCTTAATTCCTCAAACTTATCATACCAAAAACACAAGAATAAGTTATATATGTAACATTTTTGTTACATTGGAAAGATTTTACCCCCCATTCACCCACCCCCTTTACCCACCCCATTTACCCCCCTCATTTACCCCTTGACTTTTTTAATCGGGTCATTAAACCTAAAGTATGACGAAAGATTATTATAAAATACTGGACATTACGGAGTCCTCATCTACAGAAGAAATCAAGAGCGCATACAGACATCTTGCACGCAAATGGCATCCTGATGTTGCAGGAAACTCGCCGGATATTATTGCGAGATTTAAAGAAATTAATGAAGCATATGAAATTTTATCTGATAATGCAAGAAAAGCTAATTATGACAAAGCAAGAAGATTTTATTCTTATGCAAAAACAAATAGTTCCAATAATCAGGAAGATAAAACAAATTATAAAACGACTCAAAACCCTAACAAATCAAATAGTGGTTTTCATTTCTGCTGGGAAGATTTGTTTTCCAAACAAAAAGCAAACAATAACGTCAAACCGCCCAGAAAGGGTGAGGATATTTACTCTGACGTAGAGATTTCAATATTTGAAGCCATAAATGGCACAACAAAAATTATAAATATGCTCCAAACAAACATCTGCCCTAAATGCGGCGGCAGAAAGTTTGTTAACGGGGCTCAATGCAGTCATTGCAAAGGGAAGGGAGAAACTTCTACTTACAAAAGATTTAGTGTAAAAATTCCTGCCGGAATTAAAGACAAATCTAAGATAAGATTGGCGGAAGAAGGAGAAAAAGGGTTAAATGGGGGAAGAAATGGGGATTTGTATCTTATAATCCACATAAGAGAGCCCCAAAATTATAAAACAGACGGCTTAAATGTTCTAAAAAACATTACTATTACACCCTCTGAAGCTGTCCTTGGAGGTAGTATTACAATCCCTACTCTTAGGGGCAATGTCTCTTTAAAAATTAGTCCTAATACTAAAAACGGACAAAAAATCAGATTATCAGGCTGCGGAATTGAGCAGAATAATAAATTTGGTGATATGATAGTAACTGTAGAAATTCAAATTCCTAAAAACCTTACTGACGAAGAAATTCGTTTGTACAAAAGGTTACAGGAAATTTCAGGAGAAAATATTAGAGAAAGATTAGAATGGTAAAAATAAAAGAATTGTTTGCTTCTATTCAAGGCGAGGGGCCGTTTATAGGATATAAGCAAGTTTTTATAAGGCTTTGCGGATGTAATTTAAAATGCAAATACTGTGATACTGACTTTGAGCTAAAAAATGCCAAAGACTATTCTATAGAAGAATTAATAGAGTTTACTGATGAAAATAAGACCTGCCACTCTGTTTCACTAACTGGCGGGGAACCATTATTGCATACGGATTTTATCAAAGAATTCGCAAAAAAATGTACATTACCTATATATCTTGAAACAAATGGTATTTTATATAAAGAATTAGAACAAGTTATTGACAGCATAACATATGTATCAGCAGACATAAAACTTCCCAGCGTTACCGGCATGAAAGATTATTTTTCAGAGCATGAACAATTTTTTGCAATAGCATCTCAAAAAGAACTTTTTGCGAAAGCTGTTTTTGATGAAAATATCACAGAAGCAGAGATTGACAGAATGTGCAATCTCTGCAAAAAATTTGATATCGAGCTTATATTACAGCCAAAAATGACAGATAAAACTCTTTGCTGCGATTCCACTTTTATGGAAAATATTCTGCAGGCTTGTCTTAATATTTATCCGAAGGTTCGTCTTATTCCGCAAGTACATAAGTTTATTAATGTATTATGAAACAGCTATGCTACGGGTTTATCTTTATCCTTATCGTCCTTGCCTTCAGAATTTGTTCCAAGCCCAAGTCCGGAGCCTGCATCTGTACCACTATTATCGCCCGTACCAGCTCCAAGTCCTAAGCCTCTTGTTCCTGCACTGCCCCCTGATGTAGGATTACCGCTCTCTCCTTGAGGAACCTGTGGAGTTTCTTCCGGAATTTCCATTTCGTCTGTCATTTCTTCTATATCCTCCGGGATTGTCATTGTCAAATCTTCAACAATTCCCATGAAGCCTTCGTAGCCATCTATGGATTCGTCATAAACTCCGGTTGTTTCAGCATGCATGTCTTGAGTTGCCTCACGCATATCAATTTCAGTACCGACATCACCTGCCCATTGCATCTGCTGCACAGTTCCGGTACCGCTCATACCAGCAGCTGCATATCCCATACCAGCGAATGCCCAAGCCCAAGCTGTTGCGCCGAATGCCCAGCTACCAGATGTCGCTACTGCGGTTGCTTCAATACCAGCTTTTGTACCTCCGGCTGCATTTAAACCTTGAGCAGCTGCCTCTACATAACAGTTCGTACGGGTAGCCTCATCAAAGCTTGCTGCATAATCAGTAACACCCTGTACTTCTGCCATTGTCGCAGCAGCATTATCATATCCTTCCTGATATGTACCCATCTCGTCATAGATTTCGCTTACCGCATCAGTCGTATCTTCGGAGGTTTCTTCTATTGTAACTCCCAGCTCCTGCATTAATGGTATAAGTTCTTCTAATAAGGCCTTTTCATCTTCTGTTAGAGCCTGGCCTGCCTCGACTTTTGCCATTAATGCGTCATATGAAGCTCTATACATATCATATTCAGATTTATTTTCTTCAACATTTTCATTAGCATCCTCATTATAAACTGCAGCTTCGTCTGATAGCTCAATAACTTCATCGCTGTATGTCTGCATATCTCCCTGAGCAGCTGATAAGGCATTTTGTGAATTTGTCATTTCATTCTGAAGCTCATCACAAGCTTCTTTTTGTTCTTTATTTGGTTTTTTTACCATATATGCAGTCGCCGTGGCTAAAGCCAAAGGTGCTGCAACAACAAAAGATGCAGAAGTTGAACCGGTAGCATTACAACTTGTAGCTCCTATCTGGGCAACACTTTGTCCTAATCCGTTTCCTGCAACTGATAAAACCGCACTTCCAGCACCAGCTGCTACATCTACAGCAGAACGAGTTGCCATTTTCCCTTTG
>CALUSZ010000001.1 GCA_944323495.1 Candidatus Gastranaerophilales bacterium | reverse complement strand
TTATATACCAGATACAGAGCAGTACCGATACAGCCTGCGAAAGAACAACCGCAACCGCAGAGCCCGGAACTCCCCAGTGAAATTTCATGATAAATAATAATGCCAGAAATATATTCAAAACAGATGCCACTATTAAACAGTAAAGCGGAGTTAAACTGTCTCCCAGTGCTCTTACTATACTTGCAAGAAGGTTATAAAAACTTGCAATCATAAGTCCGATTACAACAATTTGAATATATAAATAAGCATCCCTGTAAATTGCAGCAGGAACATTCATAAAATACAAAATAGGCTTCATAAAAGCAGCGCAAAATACAGTAAATAAAATTGTGAAAACAAAACATAATATAGAAGACATCGTAACAGAACGCCTTACGCCAACATAATCCTTAGCACCGAACTTCTGTCCTGTTATAACCGCAAAGCCGTTAGTTAAACCGACTATAATAAACATTATGAGAAAAAATAACGGAGAAACTGCACCAACTGCAGCCAAAGCTTTCATTCCCAGAGTTCGGCCTACTATAATAATGTCTGCTATATTATAAAACTGCTGAAATATATTTCCTATCAAAAGCGGAACGGAAAAAAGCATCATTAACTTTACCGGAGCGCCCTTGGTAAGGTCGTTTATCATTTTTTCTCTCCTCCATGTTTATTATATATGAAAAAATTTTTTGCATATAATAGATAAAAAGGAGAATTTTTATGTCTAAATTTACAGGGCTTGACTTAAACGGCGAAGAAAAAGAATACTCATTGGAAGATTTTAAAGGGAATCGCATTGTATTATACTTTTACCCGAAAGACAACACTTCTGGCTGTACGCAGGAAGCCTGTGATTTTAGAGATAATCTCAACCGACTGACATCGAAGGCAACACTTATTGGTGTAAGTCCTGACAGCATAAAAAGCCACAAAAAGTTTAAAGAAACCCACGATTTGAATTTTATTCTGCTATCTGACCCCGAACATGAACTTGCAGAAAAATTTGAAGTCTGGAAAGAAAAATCCATGTACGGAAGAAAATATATGGGTATAGAACGTTCAACATTTGTTCTTGCTCCAGACGGCAGTATAGAAAAAGAATGGAGAAAGGTAAAAGTAAAAGGACACGTAGATGAAGTCCTTGAATACTTAAATTCCTGATTTATTCACACTGCTTTAAATTTATCAAGGTTTTATATACAAATTCGACTTCCTTTTGAGAAGAATTCCTAAGGAGTGTATTGATTCTATCTATCAGCTCATCCTTGGATTGAATGTGCTCGAAATCAAACAAGTCTTTTACAGGAACCTTCAGAATCTCTGCTATTTTACAAAGGTTCTCCTCTTTTGGCATCTGATAACCGCTCTCTATGCGGGTGAGATTAGAAGGCTCCATGTTAAGCATATCAGCAAGTTCAAACTGCTTAATATTTAACCCCTCGCGAATTTCTTTAATACGCTTTCCGATTCTTTTGCTTAATTCGCCCATAAAGCCTCCTTTTATATAGGATAGCGTTATAAACCGGTTTTTTACACACTATATAATAACAATTTTTATTGACTTTCTTTCTACTTTATGACATGAATATTCCAGAAAATGTTATATCATAACATTTTTTACATTATTTTATGCTGCAATAAAGAGTGACTGAAAAGTATGGATTATAAGAGCTACAATAAAAAATTACTTTTTTCAATTATCATTACATTTTTGACTCTCATTACCCTCAATCATTTAGTAAATCCGTTCCAGATTTTTAACCATGGGTTAAAATTCAAAAGATATCCGGAGCTAAAAAAACAGGAACGTTTAACCAAAACTATAAATATGGAGCAGCCTGGGAAATATGATGTAATATTTATAGGCACCTCACGTCCGGATCATTCTCTGGACGCTAAATATTACACTGAATTAAGCGGCAAAAAGGCCATAAATATGTGTATTGAAGGAACTAAGTTTCATGAACAGCAATTTATTATAAAAAGAGCCTTAAAATACCATCCGGAAATTAAAACAGTATTGCTGGGCGTTGATTTTGATTTTTACTATAATATTCCAAAAGAAGAAAAATTAGATTTATCACAATATAACAAAAACTTTTTAAACAGATATACAACCGCGCTATTATCCTACGACGCGACCGGTGCAAGCTTTATGACAATAATAAAAAATCTTACCCCGGGTTACCAAAAAGGATATGATGCAAACGGGATTAAAACTCTTTTTCATAATGATAAAATAGATGTTTCTTTTGATAAAACAATCAACCAGTATAAAGAAAGCGGAATTGAATTTACAACCAAGCCGGATTTGAGCCAGCTTTCGCAATTTATAAAAGAACTTAATTCAAAAGGGGTAGAGGTAATCATTTTTATGCCGCCAGTGCATGCAACTATGTTTGAAATACTTAAACAAAACGGAGCTTGGGACAGGATTCGGGATTTCAAACTCGAGCTTGCAAAAATCCAGCCATTCTATGATTTTTACTATCCGTCGGAATATTCAATCGAAACGATTAATCCAGATATGCAATATTTCTTTGAAAGTTCACACTGTACATATATTGTCGGGAATAAAATTATTGAAAAAATAATACTTAATCGCGGCGACTTTGGAGAATATGCACAAACTAATAATATAAATACCAATCATAAAAAGCATACTAAAATGCTTGAGAGCTGGGAAAAAGAAAATTTGCCGCTGGTTGAACATATAGAAAAAGTTAGAAAAGAAGGGCTGTAATTTTCAGCCGGAGGAGACAATGTTATTTAATTCAACAGATTTTTTACTGTTTTTCTTACCTATAGTATTTATTGTTTACTTTTTACTTAATAAGTTAAAACTTATCAATATGGCAACCGGATGGCTTGTAATAGCTTCTTTGTACTTTTATGCGTATTGGAAGATTGATTATCTGCCGCTTATTTTAATATCCATGGTATTAAATTACTCGCTGGGGTGCACGCTTTCAAATACAAAATTAAAAATAAACAGAAAGCTGGTTTTATTAACCGGCATAGGCATGAATGTTCTTTTGCTTGGGTACTATAAGTATTATGACTTTGTAATTTATAACATTAATCTTTTATTCAAAAGCGAGTTTAACTATATGCATATTATGCTCCCGCTTGGTATTAGTTTCTTTACATTCCAGCAGATTGCATACGTAGTCGACAGCTATAAAGGTTTAACAAAAGAGTATGATTTTCTTACATATTCACTGTTCGTAACCTTTTTCCCACAATTAATTGCAGGGCCTATTGTGCATCACAAAGATATGATGCCTCAGTTTCATAACCTCAGAAACAGATTTATTAATCACAAAAACATTTCCATAGGTCTATTTTTTCTTGCAGTAGGACTTATGAAAAAAGTCCTGATTGCGGATTATTTTTCACCTTTTGTTAAAGAAACTTTTGATGTAATTCCAAGTCTTACATTCTTTGAAAGCTGGCTGGCGTCATTTTGTTACACCTTTCAGCTTTATTTTGATTTTTCAGGTTATTGCGATATGGCAGTAGGCTTAGGATACTTATTTAATATCAAACTCCCTCAAAACTTTAATTCACCTTATAAGGCTGACAGCATTCAGGATTTTTGGCGAAGATGGCACATTACACTTTCAAAATTTTTGAGAGACTATATTTATATTCCTCTCGGCGGTAACAGGCTTGGAGAATTAAAAACATACAGAAACCTCTTTCTAACGTTTTTAATTGGTGGAATCTGGCATGGTGCTAACTGGACATTTATTGTCTGGGGAATATTACACGGTATTGCATCTTGTATACACAGATTTTACACAAAATGGAATTTTAAAATGCACAAAGCCATTGCTGTATTTTTAACCTTTGGTTTTATAAATCTGACGTGGGTATTTTTCCGCTCAAACCACATATCACGTGCTATTGATATTTTAAAATCAATGTGCGGGCTTAATGGATTTGAACCGATTATAGTCAACAAACTCCGTTTTGCATTTGAGAATACAGATCTTAAAGTAAGCTTCTTTCTCCTTGCAGGAGCTATAATACTGCTTATACTGCCAAATACTAACGAACTTGCGAAGAGAATAAGGCCAAACCTTTTTTGCGGTCTAATAACATTTGTCCTGCTTGTAATGAGCATACTGCAAATGAACAAAATCAGCGAATTTCTATATTTTCAGTTTTAGTTTAATACCCGCTATTCTCTCCGATAGTGTCAACAGCTTCAACCTTAATATCCGTGATTAATTCAGAATAAGATATAACAACAATCGTCGGGATATGACGCTCAAGGAGCTGATAAAGCGGAAGTCTGATTCTAGGCGAGCATAATATAACCGGCTGTTGTCCAATAGCCTGGTGAGCTCTCATAAGTGTCATCGCGGTGGATTCAATCAAATCCTGAACCTGCATTGGATTAAGCAGGAACATCGTACCGAGCTCAGTTCTCTGACAGCTGTCATCAAGAGTTTTTTCCCATTCAGGAGAAAGCGTTAGTGCGTACAGAACCTTATCTCTATCAACGTTGCTTAAACAAATCTGTCTTCCTAATGCGGCACGCAGACGCTCTGATAAAATATCCGGTTCTTTGGAGAATCTTGCGTAATCACAAAGACGCTCAAATACAAATATGATATCTTTGATTGAAACCT
This sequence comes from Candidatus Gastranaerophilales bacterium, assembly GCA_944323495.1. The sequence continues at coordinate 315 of CALUSZ010000001.1, read as the reverse complement.
TTTCTCTAATCAGGTTAACAAAAATCTTACGTAAATCTGATGTTGAAATAATTGCAGGAACAAGGTCATTAACGAGCGTCGGGTCTTGTGAACGTACAAGTTCCATAAGCTTAAGAACATCTGTTTTTGTCATAACCTCATCAACGTGTTTACTTACGCATTCCTGCAGGTGTGTAACAAGAACATCTGTTGCGTCAACTGCAGTAACGCTCTTCGCGGATTTAGCATCCTCTGCAGAAATCCAATATGCTTGAGTTTGGTACGTAGGATCAACACACACAATAGCGTCTTCCGGAATCGTTTTCTTAACAGAAT